>JAZBOM010000309.1:0-3416 GCA_036351205.1 Thermoleophilia bacterium
AAGCGGCCTTCGCGGCAGTCCGGCGGGCTTGCGCGCCGCGCCGTGAAGAGGGCGTCAAGATGTGCCCGCCGCATCTCAAGATGGTGTGAAGACGTGGGCCCGCCCCCCGTCCGCGCTTCGCGCGTGCCCGCCCGGACTACTTGATCAAGAACGGGATCACGAGCAGGGCGACGATGTTGATGACCTTGATCATCGGGTTGATGGCCGGGCCCGCCGTGTCCTTGTACGGGTCGCCGACCGTGTCGCCGGTGACGGCCGCGGCGTGGGCCTCGGAGCCCTTGCCGCCGTAGGCGCCGTCCTCGATGAGCTTCTTGGCGTTGTCCCACGCCCCGCCGCCCGAGGTCATCGAGATGGCGAGGAAGATGCCGGTGATGATCGTGCCCATGAGCACGCCGCCGAGCACGAGGAAGCCGTGCTGGCGGAAGGCGATGCCGACGATGATCGGCGTGAGCACGGGGATCGCCGCCGGCAGCATCATCTGGCGGATCGCCGACTTGGTCACGATGTCGACGGCGCGCCCGTAGTCGGGCTTGGCCGTGCCCTCCATGATGCCGGGGATCTCGCGGAACTGGCGGCGGACCTCCTCGACGACCTCGCCGCCGGCCTTGCCCACGGCCTTCATGCAGAGCGAGGCGAAGAGGTACGGCAGCAGGCCGCCGAGGAAGAGGCCGGCGAGCACCCACGGGTTGTCGATCATGAACGAGAGGGCGCCCTGGAAGTCGTACTTCTCGAGGAAGTGCGCCTCGAGGTCCTTGGTGTAGGAGACGAAGAGGATCAGGGCGGCGAAGCCGGCCGAGCCGATGGCGTAGCCCTTGGTGATGGCCTTCGTCGTGTTGCCGACGGCGTCGAGCGGGTCGGTGGTGTTGCGCACCTCTTCGGGCAGGTCGGCCATCTCGGCGATGCCGCCGGCGTTGTCGGTGATCGGCCCGTAGGCGTCGATGGCGACGATGATGCCGGTCATGGAGAGCATCGACATGACGGCGACGGCGATGCCGTAGAGGCCGGCGAACTGGTAGCTGACGAGGATGCCGGCGGCGATCACGACGACCGGCAGGGCGGTCGACTGCATGCCGACGGCGAGGCCCTGGATGATGTTGGTCGCGTGGCCGGTGACGCTCGAGGCGGCGATGCTCTTGACCGGGTCGTAGCGCGTCGCCGTGAAGTACTCGGTGATGACGACGATGAGGGCGGTGACGACGATGCCGGTCACGGCGGCGCCGAAGAGGCTGTTGACGCTCGGGATGCCGAACACCTCGGGGGCGCCGTCGAGCATCCAGTAGGTGACCGGGTAGAAGAGCGCGATGGCGATGACGGCCGCCGCGCCGAGGCCCTTGTAGAGGGCGTTCATGATGTTGTTGGACTTGCCGAGGCGCACGAAGAACGTGCCGATGACGCTGGCGACGATGGAGACGCCGCCGAGGACCAGCGGGTAGTAGATCGCCGGCTTGTAGACGACGTCGGTGTCGAGCCGGATCAGCAGGTTCTCGCCGATGCCGGTGACGGCGACGTTGGTCTTGAAGGTGAGGTAGGCGAGGAGCATCGCCGCAACGGCGGTCACGGCGTAGGTCTCGAAGAGGTCGGCCGCCATGCCGGCGCAATCGCCGACGTTGTCGCCGACGTTGTCGGCGATGACGCCCGGGTTGCGCGGGTCGTCCTCGGGGATGCCCGCCTCGACCTTGCCGACGAGGTCGGCGCCGACGTCGGCGGCCTTCGTGTAGATGCCGCCGCCGACACGGGCGAAGACCGAGATGAGGCTGCCGCCGAAGCCGAGGCCGACGAGCGCGGCGACGTCGTCGGTGATCCAGTAGTACACGGCGACGCCGAGCAGGGCGAGGCCGACGACCAGCATGCCGGTGACGGAGCCGCCGCGGAAGGCGACGTTGAGCGCCGGGCCCAGGCCTTTGCGGGCGGCCTCGGCGGTGCGCACGTTGACGCGCACGCTGACCATCATGCCGATGTAGCCGGCGGCGGCCGACAGGCCGGCGCCGACGAGGAAGCCGACGGCCGCGTGCCAGCCGTACGTCCAGTCCTTCTGCAGGCCCATGGCCACGAAGAGGATGGCGAAGACCACGACGCCGACGATGGCGATCGTCCGGTACTGGCGGTTGAGGTACGCCTTGGCGCCCTCCTGCACCGCGCCGGCGACCTCCTGCATCTTGGCGTTGCCCGCCGGGAGTGCGAGCAGCCAGCGGATGAGCACGACGCCGTAGACCACGGCGACGAGCGCGCAGAGCACCGCGAACAGCATCGCGTTGTCAGAGATCCAGTCTCCCACTTCCCTCTCCTTTCGCGGCCGGCACAGGCCGGCCCCCGCATGACGCCGCACGGCGGGAGCCGCGCGGCGGTCCAGTCATGACCGGGTGGGGCGAGCGCCCCAGCCCAGATGTCACCCCAGGTACGTGCCGATCAGCAGGTCGAGCTTGACCCTGGTCTCGGCCGGGATCAGCTCGGCCGGCGTGTTGATCGCGTGCTCGACGGCGTGGTGGCACGTGCAGTCGCGCGCCGTGTCGAGGGCCGGCACGACGGCGCGCACGATGGCCTGCGCCGTCTCGACGTTGCGGCGCACGTTGGCGAGGACCTGCTCGAGCGAGACGTCCTCCTCGCCCTCGTACCAGACGTCGTAGTCGGTGACCAGGGCCATCGTCGCGTAGCAGAGCTCGGCCTCGCGGGCCAGCTTGGCCTCCTGCAGGTTGGTCATGCCGATGATGTCGAAGCCCTGGCGCCGGTACACGTTGGACTCGGCGCGGGTCGAGAACTGCGGGCCCTCGATGCACACGTAGGTGCCGCCCTGGTGCACGGTGGCGCCGACCTCTCTCCCCTTGTCGACGACGACCTCGGAGACGTAGGGGCAGAAGGGGTCGGCGAAGCCCATGTGCACGACGACGCCCTCGCCGAAGAAGGTGCTGGGCCGCGCCTTGGTACGGTCGTAGAGCTGGTCGGGCACGACGATGTGCAGCGGCTCGAGCTCTTCGCGCAGGCTGCCCACGGCGCTGGCCGAGAGGATCGTGCGCACGCCGAGCTTCTTCATGCCCCAGATGTTGGCCCGGTAGTTGACCTCGGAGGGCAGGATGCGGTGGCCGCGGGCGTGGCGCGGCAGGAAGGCGACCGGCACGCCGCCGATCTCGCCGAGGAAGTAGCTGTCGCTGGGGGCCCCGAAGGGGGTGTCGAGATGGACCTCGCGGGCTCCCTCGAGCAACTCGTAGAAGCCGGAACCGCCGATCACGCCGACGACGGCTGCGCCTTTGACGCCCGCCATCTCACCCTCCCTTTCGGACGCTGGGCCGACGGGAGTATACAGGCCCGCGACGAGGCGAGAAAGCCGCGCGGCCGGGCGGTCTCCCCGGTCGCCGCGCGCTCCCGCGCGCGCCTCGGGAGACCGCCCGGCGGTGCGACGGGGGGCCGGCCGGGCACGCCCG
>JAZBOM010000310.1:0-2115 GCA_036351205.1 Thermoleophilia bacterium
CGCCTCCGTGATCGTGAAGGTCAGCTCGTGGATCACTGCGCTCCCGGCCTTGCTTTGCCTAACGCGGTGCGCATAACCTGCGCGCGCTGCGGTCTGAGGATACAACCGCAGCGTGTCTGCGCGTCAGGTTGATGCGCTTGTTAGCGGTCACGATGGCTCATCGACGCGTTCCTGGAAGCGGCGCGGGTCGCGGCGAGCGTGCAGGCAGGCGACGACGCTGACGAGGTCGGGCGTGGGGATGAAGTAGAGCGCGTAGGGGAAACGCCGCAGGAGGGCGCGGCGGCAGCGCGGGTAGACCTCGGGGAAGCGCTCCGGCATGCGCTCGATCTCGGCGAGGGCGACGTCGACGGTGCGCAGGAAGTCGCTGCCCAGGCCCGGGGCGCGCGCCTCGTACCAGCGGGCGGCGTCGGCGATGTCGGCCGAAGCGGCCCGGCGGACGAGGAGACGCCGCGGCATCAGGGCCGAGAGAGGCGCCGCGCGATGCGCTCGCGGACGACCTCCCAGGGCTCGCCCGCCGTGGGGTCGCGCTCGAAGTCGGCGAGGCGGCGCTCGAGCTCCGCGCCCTGGGCCTCGGTCAGCGGCAGCTCACCGGTCTCGGCGGCGACGCTGTCCCAGAGGTCTTCAGCGAGCTGGATGCGCTCGGCGACAGAGAGCTTCGAGAGGTCGAGATCGGTCGTGTGCATGCGCTCAGTGTGGCGTCTGGGGAGGGAGCGCGCAAGACCTGCGGCGGTGGACGATCGCAGCGGCTGGGGGGTGTACCGCTAACGTCTCGCGCATAACCTGCGCGCGCTGCGGCTGAAGGATACAACCGCGTGTGGGCGCGTCAGGTTGATGCGCTTGTTCTGTGAGTCGCCTTCAGAGTCGTGGGCGCACACGGACAAGCCCCGGGGTGACGACGGCGAAGGCATTGAGCATCTCCTCGCCGTGGTCACGCAGGGCGAGTGCGACGGTCTCAGCCTTGCCGGCCTGCGAGAGGCCGGAAAGACGCAACAAGAGGACGCCGTGGGCGGCGCGCCCGAGACGAAAGACGAGCTCGCCGAAGTCCTTGTCGGCGGTGAGCAGGAGGCGTTCCTCGGCGGCGGCCAGGTCGAGCACGGCGTCGTCTGTGATCCCGGGAGCGAGCTCGGCGATGTAGAGGAGGTCGTGGCCCTCGGCGCGCAGTCGGGCGACGACGCCGGCCTCGACGCCCTCGTCGGCGAGGAGCCTCACGCCACGGACTTCGACAGCGGGTAGGCGACGTCGGCGCGCAGGACCTCGGCGCCGAAGCGCACCGCGGCGAGCACGCCCTCGCGGGTGAGGCGCGGGTGGGCCTCGAGGAGCTCCTCGATCGTGCGCCCCGCGCCGAGCTCCTCGAGGATCTGCTCGACGGTGATGCGCGTGCCCTCGACGACCGGCTTGCCCATCATGATGCCGGGGTCGGCGACGATGCCCTGGGTGGTCATGCCGTACACCTCCTTCGCGTGCCTACACGATACCACCGCGAGGGGATGACGCACGGCACCGTGAATCTCACAGAACGTGGTGTGCATAACCTGCGCGCCGTGCCCATGAAGGATATCTCGGCGCTTCGGCGCGTCAGGTCGATGCGCTTGTTGGGCAGAGGTTCGACGGTTCCCTTCACCATGAGGAGACCTAGCGCATGATCAGGAGCCGGAGGACAACGGACATCCCGTAGAAGAGGAACACGACCACGAAGCCGCCCATCACCGCGGGTCCGTACTCACTACGACCCCACTTCTGCGCCGCGATGGCGTAGCCCGTGCCGAGGAGCGCGGCGAGGAAGGTCAGGGTCCCGAGCCAGAAGGCGAAGGGCGCGAAGTCAAGCGCGCCGCCTTCCGTGAGGTAGACGTAGTAGGACGGCTCGGCGACGGTGACAGCGAGGACGGCGAAGCCGGCGAGCACCCACCCGATTGCGGGCGGCTTCGCCTGCAGGCGGACGGCACTAACCCAGCCCCCAACCAGGATGAGAGCGGTGAGGAGAAGCAGGGCGACAGCGTAGGAGCTCACCGCCCCGTGCTCTGCGAAACGGCCCCCGCGGGCGAGACCAACCACGCTCCTTCTGCCCAACGTCTCGCGCATAACCTGCGCGGGCTGCGGCCTGAGGATACAACCGCA
>JAZBOM010000311.1:0-6169 GCA_036351205.1 Thermoleophilia bacterium
CAGCTTGGCGAGCAGCTCCTCGTTGCTCGCGAAGTACGTCTCGTTGACCTTGATCCCGGTCTCCGCCCTGAACTGCTTGCGGATGTCCGGGTCCATGTAGTCGGTCCAGTTGTAGATCGTGATCTCCTCCGGCATGGTCTCGTCCATGACCGGCATCTCGACCTGCGGGGCCTCGGGCTCGGCATCCTCCTCACCGCAGGCACCGACGAGGGCGCCGACAGTACCGGCCGAGAGGCCGAGGATCAGCGCCCGCTCGACGAACTGGCGCCGCGTGATGCCGCCCCGCTTGGCCTCCTTGCAGAGACCCACGAGCTCCTTCTGATTCTGGATAACGATGTCCCGTTCTTCCATAGCCTCCCCCTCACTGATGATGACCAGCGCTCACCCGGACTCGCGCGACCTCCCCCGATGACACGGTACGCACGGCCCACGAACAGGTCCTGTCAAGACAAAAATTACGCAAACTGGCTGCGATTGCAAGTGTGTGGTGCGAATAGCGCGAGCATCTTCACACAATTTCACGTAGTCGCCGGTCCTCGCCCGAAGACCAGACGCGGCGTGCGAGCGCCGTGCGGGCGCCGCGCCGGAGACCCCGGGGAGGGCGTGGATCGGCCCCCGGGCGGAGGACCTCGCGGCTCGATTGACTCGGGCCGACGGCGCACGTTCAATGGCGCTGCCGCGAGTGGCGTCGGCCGGCACGACGGCGCCCGAAGAGCCGAAGGGAGGGGAGGAGCATGCCCCAGGCCACGCTGAGAGTCTGGAGCGAAGAGCCCTGCGCGCACGCGCATGCGGCGTCGCTACGCCTGCTCGCCGAGGTCGGCGTCGAGCTCAAGGGCGAGGAGGCGCGCGCGCTCTGCGCCACGCACGGCGCGCGGCTCGTCGGCACGCGCGCCTTCTTCCCCACCGCGATGGTCGACGCCGCCCTCGCCAGCGCGCCCCGCCGCTTCACCGTTCGACCCCGCGGGGCCGCGACCGCGCCGCTCGAGCTCGCGCAAGGTGCGACCTTCTTCGGCACCGGGCCCGACTGCCTCTACGTACGCGACGTGCACAGCGGCGAGCGCCGCCGCGCGCGACTCGACGACGTGCGTGCCGCGGCCGCTCTCGCCGAGCAGCTCACCCACCTCGACTTCGTCATGTCGATGGGGCTGCCCGAGGACGCCCAGCCGGCGACCGTCGACCTCGCCCAGCTCGCCGTCATGCTCGGCGCCACGCGCAAGCCGATCGTCGTCTCCAGCCCCTTCGGCGGCGAGTCCCTCGCGGTCATGCAGGAGATGGCGGCCGCGGCGGGCGAGCGCGACAGCCTCCTCTGTCTCGCCATGTCGTCGCCGCCGCTACAGCTCGACCCCGTGGCCTGCGACAAGATCGTCGCCTGTGCCCGGCTCGGCGTCCCGCTCGTGCTCGCCGGCTCGGTCTCGGCCGGCTCCGGTGGCCCGGCTTCGCTCGCCGCCTGCATCAGCGTCGTCAACGCCGAGATGCTGGCCGGCCTCGTCCTGCACCAGCTCGCCGCGCCGGGCGCGCCCTTCGTCTGCGGCTCCGGGGTCGGTGTCCTCAACATGCGCACCGCCATCGACCCCTACAACTCTCCGGGCGTGTTCCTCGCCAACCAGGCGCAACTCGACCTCATCGCGCGCTACGGGTTGCCCAGCTGGTCGTACGCCGGTCACTCCGACAGCAAGCTGCTCGACGAGCAGTGGTCGCTCGAGCTCGCCGTCTCGACAGTGCTCGGCGGCCTGTCGCGCGCCACCCTGCTGCACGACGTCGGCTACCTCGAGTCGGGCCTGCAGAGCGCGCTCGAGGGCATGGTGCTCGGCGACGAGCTGGCGGGCTACGCCCGCGCCCTCCTCGCCGAGCTCCCGAGCGCGGACGAGGACTTCGCCTTCGACGAGATCGCCGCCGTCGGGCCGGGCGGCGACCACCTCGGGCGCCGCCTCACCCGCGAGCGGCACCGTTTGTTCTGGCAGCCGGACCTGATCGACCAGGCGTCGCACGAGCGCTGGTCGGCCGCCGGCGGCCGCACGTTGCTGGAGCGGGTCCGCGAGCGGGTGGCGGAGCTGCAGGCCGCCGACCCGCCGTTCGCCCTCGACGACCAGGTGTCGAGGGCGCTGGCCGGGCTCGCGCAAGGACGGCGCTGAGTGACGCCCGACGGCGGCGCCGTCCCCGACATCGGATAAGCTTCCCCGTGGCCGGCGACAAGCGCCGCCGGCCACGGGCCATGGACGAACGCGACGTCACACTCGACCTCCTGCGCGAGCTCCTCTCGCGCCAGCGCCTCGGCGTGCTGGCGACGCACGGCGAGGGCGGCCCCTACGCGAGCCTCGTCGCCTTCGCCGCCACCGACGACCTCAGGCGTCTCACCTTCGCGACGACGCGGGCGACGCGCAAGTTCCAGTTCCTCCCCGCCGAGCCGCGCGTCGCCATGCTCGTCGACAGCCGCTCCGACGCCGACCTCGACTTCCATCGCGCGACCGCCGTCACCGCCGTCGGCCCGGTCGCCGAGCTCGAGGGCACAGTGCGCGACGAGGCGTGCGCCCGGTTCGTCGCCCGTCACCCGCACCTCGCCGGCTTCGCCACCGCACCCACGACCGCCCTGCTCGCCCTCGACGTCGAGACCTACTACCTCGTGCGGCGCTTCCAGACGGTCACCGAGCTCCACATGCGATGAACGCGCCGCTGCCGCTCGTCCTGCCCGAGGCCGAGGTCGACGCGCGCGTGGCGCCGTACGTCGGGGGCAAGGCGCTGGCGCTCGCCAAGCTCAGCCGGGCCGGCCTCGCCGTGCCGCCGTTCTCGGTCGTCACCACGGCGGCGTACGAGGCCTTCGTCGACGGCCCGCTGCAGGCGCGCATCCTCTTCGAGCTCGAGCGCAAGGACGTCGCCGACATGCGCTGGGAGGAGATCTGGGACGCCGCCCTGCGCATCCGCAACCTCTTCCTCGCCACGCCGCTGCCGGCAGCGCTCCGCGATGCCCTCGCGGCCGCGCTGGGCGCACGTGCCGAGGAGGGACCGGTCGTCGTGCGCTCGTCGGCGCCGGGCGAGGACTCGGCGGGCGCCTCGTTCGCCGGGCTCCATGAGTCGTACGTCAACGTGCGCGGTCTCGACGCCATCCTCGAGCACGTCCGCCTGGTCTGGGCCTCGCTCTGGTCAGACGCGGCCCTGCTCTATCGCCGCGAGCTCGGCCTCGACCCCCTGCGCAGCCGCATGGCGGTCGTGGTCCAGGAGATCGTCGCCGGCGAGCGCTCCGGCGTCGCCTTCAGCCGCCACCCCGAGCGCGACGACCAGGCCCTGGTCGAGGCGGTCCACGGCCTCAACCAGGGCCTGGTCGACGGCACCGTCGAGCCCGACCGCTGGGTGCTCGAGCGCGACAGCGGCGTGGTGCTCGAGCACCACGCCGCGACCCGCGAGGAGATGGTGGCGCCGGCCGGAGCCGGCGTGCGCCTCGTGCCGCTCCCCCGCCGGCGCCGGGGCCGGCCGCCGCTCGCCGACGACGACCTGCGGCGCGTCCACGGCCTCGCCCGCGGGGCCGAGGGCTCGTTCGCCGCCCCGCAGGACGTCGAGTGGACCCTGCGCGGCGAGGAGCTCTTCACCCTGCAGTCACGACCGATCACGACGGGCGGCGCCGAGGACGACGGGCGCGCCGCCTACCTCGGCCTGCGGCGCAGCTACGACAGCCTGGTCGTGCTGCGCCGCCGCATCGAGGACGAGGCGCTCCCGGCGATGGCCGCCGAGGCCGCCGCCTTTGCCGCCGTGGCGCTCGGCGAGCTCGACGACGACGCTCTTCTCGCCGAGCTCGAGCGGCGTAAGCAGGCGCACGACGGCTGGGTCGACGTGTACACGCGCGACTTCATCCCCTTCGCCCACGCCGTGCGCCTCTTCGGGCAGGCCTACAACGATGCCCTGCGCCCCGACGACCCGTATGAGTTCGTCGCTCTGCTGTCGGGCACGCCGATGCTCAGCACCCGCCGCAATGCCGCCCTCGCCGAGCTCGCCGCCACACGGCGCCGTGGCGGCAGTGAGGCGTCGGCCGGCGAGCTCGAGGCCTTCCTCGACGAGTTCGGCCTCGAGCCCCCCGGCTCGCCCGGCCGCGAGCGCGAACGCGCGACGATGGCCGCCGTCGTCGAGCGGCTGGCGAGCGCTCCGGCAGCGGGGCCGGCGGCCGCGACGGGCAGGGCGGCCGACCGCCCGGCGACGCCGGCCGCAGGGCCAGGCGGCAGCGCCGGACACGCCACGTCCGCCTCTCAGCGCGGGCCGGCGACGCCGGCCCCGGGCCGCGACGACCTCGAGCGACGCTTCCTCGAGGCCGCCGGCGGCGGCGACGAGCGCGAGCGCGCCGCCGGCCTCCTCGATCTGGCCCGCGCCGGCTGGCGGCTGCGCGACGACGACAACGCCTACCTCGACCGCATCGAGGCTCAACTGACGGCGGCCCTCGAAGAGGCCGAGCGCCGCGGGCTCGAGACCGGCGGGCGCTTCGCGCCGCGCGCGGTCGCCTTGCCCTCGCCTCTCGGCCGGCCCCACCCCTCCGCACCGCAGCCCGCCGCGGCCGGCCCCGGCACGTCGCCGCCCGGCGCCGTGGCCAAGGCCCGCCAGCTCGTCGGCCAGCCCGCCGGGCCCGGCGTCGGCGTGGGCACCGCCCGCGTCGTCTCCTCCCTCGACGACCTGCGCGCCTTCGAGGAGGGCGAGATCCTCGTCTGCGACGCCATCGAGCCCGGCATGACCTTCGTCGTGCCGCTCTCCGCCGGCATCGTCGAGCGCCGCGGCGGCATGCTGATCCACGGCGCGATCATCGCCCGCGAGTACGGCCTCCCGTGCGTCACCGGGGTCCCGGGAGCCACCGAGCTCATCCACACCGGCGACCGCCTGACCGTCGACGGCTACCTGGGCATCGTCGTCGTCGGCTGACGGCGGCCGTCACCCCCAAGCGGGTCGGGCCCGCACCGGCGGCCGCACCCACACGGTGGGGTCGCCGCTGATGCCCCCGCCCGCACCGCGAGGGCGCACCGCGAGGCCGCCGCTCGGTGAGACCTCGCGCAACAGCCCTACCCGCCCGGGAAGGCATCGTCCTGCGACTGCCGCTACACTGGTCGCATGACCGTGCACGACGGACTCGACGGCGCCACTTCCGACCCCGGCGACGGCGCGGGCTCACCCGACGTGTCACCGACCCCGCCCCCGCCGGTCGATCGCGGACCGGCGCCGCCGCTCGACCATCCGGCGCCGCCCGACCCCGACGCCGCGTTCGCGGCGGCGGTCGCCGCCGAGCGACGACTCAGCCCACTCGCCGTCCTGGCCGGACGCGCGGCGCCGGTCGCTCTCGTGGCCGGCCTGTTCGGCGTCCTCGGTGGCCCCTTCCTGATGGGCGGGGGGCCGAGCCGCTACCTCGTCCTCGCTCTCAACGTCCTCGCCCTGGCCGCCGGGGCCCTGGGCCTCTGGGGCGCCCTCCGCCGGACGGCCCGGCTCGACTATGCCGTCGCCGGCCTCATCATGGGCGCCGCCGGCCTCTACTTCTGGCTCTCCTACATGAGCGACCCGCCGCAGGGCAGCACCTGAGGGGCGACCGTCCACCCGGTCGGGTGGCTCCTCCAGCTCGGCTCGGTGTTCTTCTCGTAGCCTAGGCCCCCGCCGGCCGGCGGGCCACGTTGCCGCAGCGCTTCCGATACGATGGAGCTCGCAACGACCCGGAGGCACCATGCCCGTCGTCCACGTCGAGCACCTGAGCAAGCGCTTCGGCAAGCGCGTCCTCGCCGTCGACGACGTCTCGTTCGCCCTCGAGAAGGGCAGCATCACCGGGTTCCTCGGGCCGAACGGCGCCGGCAAGACGACGACCCTGCGCATGATCGTCGACCTCGTGCGGCCGACGGCCGGCGCCATCTCCGTGCTGGGCGGCCGCTACCGCGACCTGGCCCGGCCCTGGACCCGCGTCGGCGCCCTGCTCGACGCCTCGGGCTTCCACCCCGGCCGTTCGGGCCTCAACGCGCTGCGCGTCGTCGCCCGGGCCTCGGGCATCCGCGACGCGCGCGTGCACGAGGTGCTCGAGCTCGTCGAGCTCGAGGGCGCCGCACGCCGCGCCGTGAAGGGCTACTCGACCGGCATGCGCCAGCGCCTCGCCCTGGCCTGCGTCCTGCTCGGCGACCCCGACGTGCTCCTGCTCGACGAGCCGGCCAACGGTCTCGACCCC
>JAZBOM010000312.1:0-2377 GCA_036351205.1 Thermoleophilia bacterium
CGAGGCCCTGTCCATCCGACGCGCTGCACTGTCCACGCGAGCCACGCCGGCGTCCTGCTCAAGCGACCTGACGCCTGCGCACGAGAACCGACGTCCCGTCCCTGCGACCTACCGGAGCCCTGCGACGATGCGAGCCTCACGTCTCCTCCTGCCGACGGTCAAAGAAGACCCGGCCGGCGCCGAGGCCGTCAGCCACAAGCTGATGGTGCGCGCCGGCCTCGTCCGCCAGCTGGGGGCCGGCATCTACGTCTTCCTCCCGGCCGGCTGGCGCGTCATGCAGAAGGTCGAGCAGATCATCCGCGAGGAGATGGACGCGATCGGCTGCCAGGAGCTCCTCATGCCCGTCCTGCACCCGGCCGAGATCTGGCAGGAGTCGGGCCGCTACGACGAGATCGGCGACGAGATGTTCCGCCTCAACGACCGCAAGGGCTCGCCGATGGTCCTCGCCATGACGCACGAAGAGGTCATCAGCTGGCTCGCCGCGCGCGAGCTGCACAGCTACAAGCAGCTGCCGCAGCTCTGGTACCACTTCCAGACCAAGGAGAGGGACGAGGCGCGGCCCAAGAGCGGCATCCTGCGCACGCGCGAGTTCATCATGAAGGACTCGTACAGCCTCGACGCCACCGTCGAGGGCCTGCAGGAGAGCTACGACAAGCACGTCGGCGCCTACGACCGCATCTTCGAGCGCTGCGGCGTGCACACGATCATGGTGCAGAGCGACCCGGGGATGATGGGCGGCGCGATCGCCCACGAGTACATGGCGTTCAGCGAGGCCGGGGAGGACGAGGTCGCCTTCTGCCGCGCCTGCGGCTACGCCGCCAACCTCGAGCTCGCCCGGGCGGGCGCCGACCGCGAGCCGCCCGAGAGCGAGTTGCAGGCGGCCGGCTCGCCGGGTCCGGCGTCGGTCGACGGCGAGCCCGTCCCGCGCGGCGCGACCGGCGCGGCCGGGAGCGGGGGAGAGGCGGCCGGTACTTCGTCCGCCCCTTCGCCGGCTTCAGACTCGTCAACCTCCGCGACGCCGCCCGGCGCCGACGCTTCGGCGACGACCGCGACGCCGTTCGGCGAGCCCGTCGTGCTCACCGAGAAGCGCGAGCTGCACACGCCCGACACGCGCACGATCGCCCAGGTCGGCGCCTACCTCGGGCTGCCGGCGCGCGCCTTCGTCAAGGCGCTCGTCGTGATGACGGCGGCGCCGGAGGGCGGCGGCGACCACGCCGCCCCGGTCAGCGCCGCCGCCTCGGCCCCCGTGAGCGCCGCCGCCGCGGCCATGGGCGCCGCCGACACGGCCATCGGCGCCGGCGATGTCGCCGGCGAGCCCGCCGACGTCGCCCACATGGTCCTCGTGCGCGGCGACCACGCGCTCAACGAGCCCAAGCTGCGCCGCGTGCTCGGCGAGTTCCGCATGGCGACGGGCGACGAGGTGCTGGCGGCGCAGGGCGCGGAGGCCGGCTTCGTCGGCCCCGACCCGACGCCGCTGCCGATCGTCGCCGACGAGGTGCTGCGCCGGGGCCACTACGTCGCCGGCGCGAACAAGCCCGACCACCACCTCAGCGGCGAGTCGGTCGCCGAGCTGCCCGGCGTCGAGTTCCACGACCTGCGCTCCGCGCGCGAGGACGACCCCTGCCCGCAGTGCGACGACGTCCTCGAGACCGCCCAGGTCATCGAGGTCGGCAACATCTTCCAGCTCGGCACCAAGTACTCGGCGCCGATGGGCGCCACCTACCTCGACGAGCACGGCGCCGAGCAGCCCATCGTCATGGGCAGCTACGGCATCGGCCTGGCGCGCATCGCCGCCGCCGCGGTCGAGCAGCACCACGACAAGGACGGCATCGCCTGGCCGGCGAGCATCGCCCCGTGGCACGTGCACCTCGTGCTCGTGCGCGCCTCCGACGACACCCAGCGCGAGCTGGCCGAGCGGCTCTACGACGAGCTGCCCGCCGCCGGCTTCGAGGTGCTCTACGACGACCGCGAGCTCTCGCCGGGCATCAAGTTCAAGGACGCCGACCTGCTCGGCTGCCCGGCCCAGGTCGTGGTCGGCAAGCGCGCCGGGGAAGGCATCGTCGAGGTGAAGAGCCGCGTCAGCGGCGAGCGCCGCGACGTGCCCGTGCCCGACCTCGGGGCCGAGCTCCGCACGCTCCTCGGCCGCTGACGGCCGCCGCCGCCGCGCCACGCGCCGCCGGCGTGCGTCGGCCGCGTTCGCGCCGCGCCGCCCGGTCCCTGGGGCCCGCTGACGGCCTCTCAGCGGCCCGTGAGGGCCCCACGCACCCGGGCGCGTGGAGAGCCGCCCACCGCAGCCCGGGCGGCCTCCTCGGCCTCCTGCGGGCCCCCACAGCCTCCGCAGGCGTTGTCCCCGGTGACAACACAGTGGCGTCCGGAA
>JAZBOM010000313.1:0-16500 GCA_036351205.1 Thermoleophilia bacterium
GCTTGCCGTCGAGGTGGAACCGCACGGCGCGGATGGTGTCGAACTGCGTGAGCGTGTACACGACCTGGGCCACACGCGTCATCATCGAGAGCGAACCGCCGCCGGAGGCGTACTCGCCGGAGAGGTCGACGGTCGCCACCTTGTCCTTCACGCTGATGCCGAGCACCTCGGTGCCCTTGGGGACGGAACTGGAGAGTCCGGCGGCCCGCTCGTAGTCGTTCGGGCCGCCGCACAGGGCGTCCATCGCCGCCCGCGCGACGGCCTGCGTCGCCGGCAGCGTGCGCTCGGCGGTGGCGAGCTTCTCACCGGAGAGGAAGTAGACGAGGACGGTGACGGTCTCGCCGCTCGGTTCGTCCGTCGGCTCGGGCGACGGCGAGGTGGTCGGTTCGGCCGTCGGCTCGGCGGTGGGCTCGCCCGTGCCTTCATCGTCGTCGCCGCAAGCGGCGACGACGAGCGCCAGCGCCGCGACGACCGCGACCACGATCAGTATCAGAGTGCGACGCGACATGTGGATCCTCCCGTGACGCCCCATGTGTCGTACGTAAGACGGCCCATCCACCCAGAAGGTTCCCTTTCGACGCCGTGGCGCGCGTGCCTGCCGTCTGCGCCGGGTGCCCGCCTTCGGGGTACGTCCGCCCGCCGCACGCGGGCGTGCTAGACTCGCCGGGCTCCGTGACCACTCAGACGAGGTGTCATCTCTCGGTGCCGACCGACCCCACCAAGGCGCGCTACTACCGCAAGCAGATCCCGCTCTTCACCCTGGTCGACAAGATGAAGCTGTGGCCGTCGCGACGCGGCATCCTGCACGGGGTCAAGACGTTCGAGCCGCGCGGGCCGTACGCGGTCATCGAGACGCACTGCGGCCGTCGCATGGTGGTGCACGACTCCAAGCACAGCCGCGCCGCCCGCTGGCTGCGCAACAAGTGGTTCGCCGAGGCCTGTGCGCAGTGCCGCATCCCGGAGTGGAAGCTGCAGAAGTACGCCGCGACGCACTTCAAGCGCGGCTACGGCTCGCACCTGCGCGGGGAGTAGGGCGGGGCGGCCGCCTGCGGCGGGCAGCCGGCTGCGGCGGGCGGGGCAGCCGCTCTCTCAGTCGGAGCGTTCTCCCTCCGCGACGTTCGTGCCGTCGATGTCGGCGGAGCCCCAAGGCTCGACCTCGACGACCTTCCAGACTCCCTCAGTCTGGCGCAGCGTGTACTCGTAGATCACGACGTCGTCCTCCCAGACCCAGCGTCCCGCGAAGACCCGCTGATGGACGGCGTCGACGCGCCCGACGCGCTGCGCCTTCGCGACCCCGGCGCGCACGATCACACCGTTGGGCAGCGCGTGGCGTACGAAGTCGAAGTAGACGATCTCGCCCTTCCACTTGGTGACGGCGTGGACCAGGTCGCCGGCCGCGGCGTCGGCGAAGGCCGCCGCCACGGCTTCCGCATCGAAGCTCTCGAGCGCCTCGCCGGCGGCGTGGCGGGCGACGCGGGTGCGCAGCGTGACGGCGAGCATGTGCTCGTCCGCGGGCGACAAGCGGACGCCGAGCGTGGCCCCTTTCGGCCATGCCGGCTCGCGCGCCAGCTCGTACCCGAGGACGGTGGCCTCGGCGGCGGTCTTCACAGCTCGGCTCGGCGGCAGCCAGACGATGAGGAGGACCGCACCGGCGAGGGCGAGGAGGCCGATCAGGAGCTTCAGGGCCGTGCGTGCCGCACCGCCGCGTGCCGCTGCGGGTCTCCCGGGCCGGTCCGTGGGACCGTCGTCCCCAGCTGCGCGCGACACGATCGGGGCTTCGCTGTGCGATACGGGCAGGTCGTGGCCGGGCGACGCGGCCGGGCCTTCGTCGGGCGACGCGGCCGGGCTCTCGTCGTGCGAAGCGTGCGGGTCGGCGGGCTCAGACACGGGCGGGTCCTCGGCCTGTGGCACGGGCACATCCTCCGAGCGCGGCGCGGGCGCGCCGTCGAGGGGCGCGTCGCGTGGCTGACCGGGCGGCTGACCCGGCGACTATAGCAGCCGCCAGCTCTCGGGCCGGAGCTGCACCGACTCGGGCGCCGTGAGCACCTTGTCGAGCGTTGCCAGCATCAGCTCCTTGTCCTCGGGCAGGTGGCCGCCGACCGGCAGGTAGTTGGAGGCGTGGTTCGAGCGGAAGAGGCAGTCCGTGACCTCGAGGCGGGCGACGATCTCGCGCAGCTCATGCAGCATGCCGATGCGGTCGGGGAGCACCACCTCGCCGGCGGCGACCTTGCGGTGCATCTCGGTGCCCGGGGTGAGCATGAGGGTGAGGATGCCGATGTACTCGGGGTCGATGGCGGAGAGGGCCTCGCCCGTCGCGCGCCCGTGCTCGAGAGAGCGGGCGCGCCCGGCGAGGCCGAGGATCGCCGTGACCGACAAGCGGACGCCGGCCTCCTTCGCCCGCCGGCAGCCCTCGATCTGCTCGGCGACCGTCATCCCCTTGTGGATGTCGGCGAGGGTCTGGTCGTCGCCCGACTCGAGGCCCAGGTAGAGCAGCGTCAGCTTGCGGGCGCGGAGCGCGGCGAGGTCGTCCACGCTCTTGGCCAGCAGGTTGCGCGCGTTGGCGTAGCTCGCCACGCGGGCCAGTCTGGGCAGCTCGGCGTGCAGCAGGTCGAGGAGCTCGTGCAGGCGCCGCGGGGAGAGCGCGAGGGCGTCGCCGTCCGCGAGGAAGACGCGCTCCGTGCGGCGCTTGACCGCCTCGGGCAGGGCGGTCACGTCCTCGGCGACCTCTTCGAAGGGCCGCACGCCGAAGGGCTTGTCGAGGTAGGTGCCGCAGAAGTCGCACGTGTTGTTGGAGCAGCCGTACGTGACCTGCACGATCAGGCTCGAGGCCTCACTGGGGGGACGGATCACTGAGCCGCGGTAGCGCACGAGAACGATTCTAGCAGCCACGGCGACCCCGGCCCCCCTCGTGCCGCCCGGCGCCCGGCGTCACCCGCCTTGACATTCATCCGAACGGATGAAAGCGTGGGCTCGCGCCGGGCGGGCGTCGTGCAACGACGCTCCCGGCGCGGGTATACTAGGCGCGCTGCGCGCTCCGTCGGCGGCGCCCCGGCCTCCGCGCCGGGGTCACCGGCCCACTGGGCGGCCTCGAGCTCAGGGGCCATCGCCGCGGCGCAGTGCCATACGGGCCATCGAGCGATGGGTACTCGAACTGTTGGGAGGAGTCGACGGCTATGGCGAACGAGGAGTTCTATCAGGAGGCGGTCCAGGCGATCCTTGACTCGGATCGCGCATCGGCCGAGGACGTCGCGACGCGCGCCCTCGCCGCCGGGCTCACCCCCGCCGACATCATGCAGAACGGCTTCGTCAAGGGCATCCAGGAGATCGGCGAGCTCTTCGACTCAGGCGAGGTCTTCCTGCCCGAGCTGATGATGGCGGCCGACGCCATGGCCGGGGCCACCGAGGTCACCAACGCCGCCCTCATGAGCGCGGGCGGCGCCGCCGAGGCCAAGGGCAAGATCGTGATCGGCACCGTGCAGGGCGACGTGCACGACATCGGCAAGGCGATCGTCATCGCCTACTTGAAGGCCAACGGCTACGAGGTCACCGACCTGGGCCGCGACGTCGCCGCCCAGACCTTCATCGACAAGGCCAAGGAGCTCTCCGCCGACGTCATCGGCATGAGCGCCCTCCTGACCACGACGATGGAGGAGCAGAAGAAGGTCATCAAGGTGCTCAAGGACGAGGGCCTGCCCTTCAAGACCGTGGTCGGCGGCGCCCCCGCCACCCAGCGCTGGGCCGACCAGATCGGCGCCGACGCCTACGCCGAGGACGCCAACGACGGCGTCAAGAAGATCGACGCGCTGCTCGGCAAGTAAGAGCTGCGACGGGCGGGATGCGAAAGGGGCGGGCCTTGCGGCCCGCCCCTTTCGCGCCCCCACGGCCCTTCGGGGCCGGCAGGGCCGTCCCGCCGGGAGGTGACCCTTGACCGCGCGTATCGACCGCGACCACCTCGCCGCCCTCAGGGCGGGCGAGGACGAACTCTTCGTCGCTCAGCACCCGCGTTCTCGCGAGCTCTTCGAACGGGCGCAGGCCTACATGTTCGACGGCGTGCCCATGAACTGGATGACACGCTGGTCCAGCCCCTTCCCGCCCTATGTCGCGGCCGCCGGCGGTGCCCGCGTCACCTGCGTGGACGGCCACGAGTACGTCGACTTCTGCCTCGGCGACACCGGCGCCATGACCGGGCACTCACCCGAGGCGGCGGTGGCCGCGATCAGGGAGCAGGCCGGGCGCGGGATCACGACCATGCTGCCGACCGAGGACTCGCTCTGGGTCGCCGGCGAGCTCAGGCGCCGCTTCGGCCTGCGCTACTGGCAGGCGGCGCTCACGGCCACCGACGCCAACCGCTTCGCCGTGCGCCTCGCGCGTCACGTGACCAAGCGCCCCAAGATCCTCGTCTACAACTACTGCTACCACGGTTCGGTCGACGAGACGATCATCACGATCAACGACGGCGTCCCGGGGCCCAAGCCCGGCAACGCCGGCCCGCCGGTCGACCCGAGCATCACCACCAAGGTCATCGAGTGGAACGACGTCGATGCCCTGGCCGCCGCCCTCGAGCCTCGGGACGTGGCCTGCGTGCTGGCCGAGCCGGCGATGACGAACATCGGCATCATCCTGCCGGACGACGGCTACCACGACGCGCTGCGCCGGCTCACCCGCGAGACGGGCACCCTGCTCGTCATGGACGAGACGCACACGATCTCGGCCGGCCCCGGGGGCTGCACCCAGGCATGGGGGCTCGAGCCCGACATGGTGACGCTCGGCAAGCCCATCGGCAGCGGGGTCCCGAGCGCCGTCTACGGGTTCGGCCAGGCGATCGCCGACCTCATCCGCGCCGAGTGGGACTACCACGCCGCCGACGAGTGCGGCGTCGGCGGCACGCTGGCCGGCAACGCCCTCGGCGTGGCCGCCATGCGCGCCACCCTCGGCGAGGTGCTCACCGAGCAGACCTATGCGCACACCATCCCGCTGGCCGGCCGCTGGGCCGACGGCGTGCAGAGTGTGATCGACGAGTTCGAGCTGCCCTGGGTGGTCAAGCGTCTCGGCTGCCGGGCGGAGTACTGGCCGCGGCCGGTGGCGCCGCGCAACGGCGGCGAGGCCGCCGCGGCCGAGGACGAGGAGCTCGACGGCTACCTGCACCTGTTCATGCTCAACCGCGGCATCCTCATGACCCCGTTCCACAACATGGCGCTCATGGCGCCGCAGACGACGGTCGCCGACATCGAGCTGCACACCGGGGTCCTCTGCGAGGCGGCGCGAGCGCTCGTCGGCTGAGGGGGGGGTGCCGGGGCCGCGCGGCCCGGTCCGATCGCGACCGCTCGATCAGACTCTGCCGCGCCGGTCCGCAGTCGCACATGCAAGGAGGGCGGGCCCTGAGGCCCGCCCCGGCACGCACGCCAGACGCCAAGGGGGGCGGGCCGCACGGCCCGCCCCCCGTCGTTTCTCGCCTCCCCGACTCGCCGGGGCTCAGATGTTGAGGCGCACCCCGTCGACGTACGTCAGGCTGCGCCCGGCGCGCTCGATGTTGGGGTAGCCCTCGCGGGCCATGATCAGGCGCTCGAGGCCGAAGCCGAGGCCGACCCAGGGCTCGACGATGCCCCAGTTGCCGTCGAGGGGGTGAGGGCCCGCGGCGGCCGAGCAGACCTCGGACCCGCCGACCTCGATGTCGAGCATCGGCCCGTAGACCTCGGAGACGGTGCGCGCGATCGTGTACTCGCGAAGACCGGCCGACTTGACGACGACGTCGGCGAGCTCTTCGAGGCGGGCGCCGCACTCCTCCTGCGGCAGCCCCAGCTCGACGAGGTTGAGCATGGTGAACTCGTTGAGGTGCCGGCTGCCCTTGGAGTCGCGACGGAAGCAGGGGCCGATCTCGAAGATGCCGAAGGGCCGGCTCCACAACCGGCCGAGGCGGCGCAGCAACGTGTAGAGGTTCGGCGCCAGCATCGGTCGCAGGCAGCGGCCGTCGTCGAGCCAGAAGACCTGCTGGCGCAGGGGGTGGCCGTGCCCGACGCCCATCTTCTCGAGCGCCTCGCCGCCGATGATGAGCGGGGTGACGACCTGCACGAAGCCGGCGTCGATCAGCGTGCGCCTCAGCTCGAGCTCGAGCTCGACGAGCTGCGGCGCACGGCGCCGCTCGCGCAGCTCGCCGAGGTGCTGTCGCCCGGCGCGGGCGAGGTCGTCCTCGGCGCGCTTGAAGGCGGCGTCGCGGTCGGCGACGCTGTGGAAGGCGCGCTCCAGCTCGATGGGGTCGGCGCCGAGCTCGCGCAGGCGCTGCGCCTGGGTGAGCGTGAGGCGGATCTCGTCGTTCATGCGGGCTCCGGTGGCGGTGGTCATGTGGTCTCCGTGGCCGTGCCCGGCGTGGAGGCGACGTAGTCGAGCAGGCCCCGGGCCACGGCGACAGCATACATCTCGGTGAAGGCGGGACGCGCGGCGATCGCCGCCTCGGCCGGGTTGGTGAGGAAGAGCGGCTCGACGACCACGGCGATCGCCTTCGGCTCGCGCAGCATCGCGTAGTTGCGCCCGACGCTGCCCAGGTAGCGGCCGCCGAGGGCCGTCAGCCGGCCGCCGATCGCTTCGGCCAGGCGCCGGCCGTGCTCGGAGAAGTAGTGGCTGCGCTGGAAGTAGGTGCAGACGGCGCCGGCGGCGACCGGTGCCTCGTGGGCGTTGAGGTGCAGCGAGACCACGAAGGCCGGGTCGGCGGCGATCGCCGTCTCGGTACGTTCGTAGAGCGGGACGGTCGCGTCGGTCTCGCGCGTCAGCACCGCGAGGCAGCCCTCGGCGCGGAGGAGCTCGGCGAGGCGCAGGCCGGCGGCCAGGACGAGGTCCTTCTCGGCCGGGCTGCCGGGGACCGTGACACCGGCGTCGCGGCCGCCGTGCCCGGGGTCGACGACGACGGTCTGCCCCGTCAGCGTGTCGATCGAGCTGTACCCGAAGTCGCGCTCGGGGATCTTCTTGCCCTCGCGGCCGCTCTCGGCCTTGCGCAGGGCGCGCAGGGTGGCCAGGGTGCGCTCCCCGACGATGCCGTCGACGAGCAACCCGGCGTTGCGCTGGAAGTCGAGGACGGCGCGCTCGACGCCCTCGTCGTAGACGCCGCGCTCGGGGCCGGCGTTGAAGCCCAGGAGGTTGAGCTTGACCTGAAGCTCGAGCACGTCGTCGCCGCGCAGGCTCGGGGCGCGCAGGTAGAGCAGGCGGTCGCCGGGTGCATGACCGCTCTCGACAAGCTCGCGCCACGTGTTGGCTCCGACGATGCCGTCGGCGAGCAGCCCGCGGCGCTGCTGGAAGGCGCGCAGCGCGGCCTCGGTCTTGGGGCCGAAGAACCCGTCGACGCCCTCGCTGCCGACGTCGAAGCCCTGGGCGCGCAGGCGGAGCTGGACGTCGCCGACCTCCTTGCCCCGGTCACTGCGGTGCAGGTCCCTCACGGAGCGGCCTCAGAGCACGGCGGCGCGAACGCCGAGGGCCATCAGGAGCAGCACGCCGCCGCCGACGGCGAAGCGGTAGAGCACGAAGGGCATGAAGCTGTGCCGGCGGAGGTAGGCGAGCAGGAACCAGATCGCGGCGAAGCCGCTGAGCGCCGCCGCGGCCATGCCGGCGACGAACGCCGCCGCCGTCCCCTCGGGCAGCCCGTCCTGCACGATCCCGATGCCCGAGTAGAGCGCGGCGCCGCCGATGATGGGGATGCTCATGAGGAACGAGAAGCGCGCCGCCGCCTCGCGCTTGAGGCCCACGAGCATACCCGTGACCATCGTGACCCCCGAGCGCGACACCCCGGGCGAGAGCGCGAGGGCCTGCGAGACGCCGATCGCCAGCGCGCCGCGCCAGCCCAGCTCGTCGACCTCGCGCACCTTGCGCGACCAGCGGTCGACGGCCCACATCACGGCGCCGAACGCGATGAGCAGCACGGCGATGAGCCACGGCGCCCCGAGGGTGTTGACGATGGTCTCCTCGAAGAGGAGTCCGGCGATCGCCGCCGGAACCATGGTGAGGAGGATGAGCCAGGCGAGGCGGCCTTCGGGGTCGTCGGCGCGGCGTGTCTTCAGGGTGCGCGCCCACGCCGCCAGCAGGGTGCCGATGTCGCGCCAGAAGTAGATCACGAGAGCGATGAACGTGCCCAGGTGGAGGGCGACGTCGAACGTCTTGTTGAACTCGGGGTTCTCGAGCAGGTACTCCCAGTCGAACAGCCACGGCACGAGGATGAGGTGCCCCGAGCTTGAGATCGGCAGGAACTCGGTGAGGCCCTGCACGATGCCGAGGACGATCGCCTGGAGTATGGTCACACGGACTCCCTTGTCGACGTGCTGTCCGGTGGGAGTCTAGCGTACGGACGAGGTGAAAGGCGGCGGCATGGGTCAGAGGGTCGAAGTCCGGTGGGAGGGCGACGGTCTGCGCTTCGAGGGCAGCTCCGCCGACGGCACGGTGCGGATGGCCTCGAAGCAGGACGGCGAGGGAGCGGGCCTCCGCCCGATGCAGACGCTCGCCGTCGCGCTCGGGGGGTGCATCGGCATGGACGTCGTCTCGATACTGCAGAAGATGCGCCAGCCGCTGGAGGGCCTGTGGATCGAGGTCGAGGGGCAGCAGGCGGACGACCATCCGCGCCGGTACACCGAGCTCACACTGACGTACCACGTGCGCGGTGCGGTCGACGAGAGAAGACTGCAGCGTGCCATCGGCCTCTCCGAGACCAAGTACTGCTCGGTCCGCGCATCGCTCGGCGCCGACGTGCGTCTGACCTCACGGTACGACCTCGAGACGTAGGCGCCGAGAGCTGCGCTCGCCGTCGCGGCATCGGCCGGGCACCGTTCCCACTACGACGAGCGTGTTTACATCGCGGGAGGCGACCGCTACTATCGGGGCAGGCTCCCCGGAGGTACCGAGTGGATCGAGACCACGAGCTCGCCGCCGTGCTCGCCGACGACACGCGTTACCAGGTCTACAGGTCGATCGCCGAGCGTCCCCGCGACGAGGTCACCGTGGCCGACATCGCCGAGCGCTTCAGCCTCCACCCCAACGTCGCCCGCATGCACCTCGCCAAGCTGGAGCAGGCGGGCTTCCTCGCCACCGGCCTGCGCAAGACCTCGGCCGGCGGGCGACCGGCGAGGCTGTACCGCCTCAGCGAGAAGGTCCTCACCTTCGGCTTCCCCCCGCGCCGCTACGAACTCCTCGCGCGGCTCGCGCTCGGGGTCCTCACCGAGGGCGGCGATCGGGCTGCGATCGAAGCCGCCTGTCGCGAGATGGGGGTCGCCGAGGGGCGGCAGGCGCTCGGCGCCGCCGGCGGACCGCCGGCCGACCGTCACAGCGCTGCGGTCCTCGTCGCCCGCGTCGCCGAGGAGCAGGGGCTGCTGCCCGAGGTGGAGTGGGACGACGGCAGCCTTCACCTCACGGTGCGCAACTGCGCCTTCCAGGAGCTCTCGGGCGCCGACCCGGAGCTCGTCTGCGCCATGCACCGCGCCTTCCTCGCCGGGGTGCTCGAGGTCGTCCTCGGGCCGCTCGGCAGCGTCGCCTGCGCCGACGAGGGTGGGCGCCTGAGCCTCGGCGACGACCGCTGCCGGCTGGTCTGCACCGTGCGCGCCTGAGCGGGCGCGCCGGCGGCGGACGGGCGCCGTCACGCCTGTGATAGCGTACCGCGCGACCGCGACGCGCGGGCCGGCGCCTCCGGCGGCGCCCGCGCCACACGAGCTCGCCTCGTCGGCCACGAGTCCGGCGTCGCCGGGTCGCGTTCCCCGGAGCGCGCTCCTCGGGGCGCGCCGCGAGGCGTGGCCTCGGGTGACCGGTCCCGCTCACGGCGCCCGTGCCGGCAGCGGGCGTGTGAGCCCGCCGCGAGCCTCGATCGAAGGAGCGATGCAGTGGGTGTGAACGACTTCGACCTCGGTCTTGCCGCCGTTGCCCTCGAGCATGCGCTCGCACACGGCGGCGAGTTCGCCGAGGTCTACGTCGAGGAGCGCGACGGTCTCACCTTGCGGCTCGAGGACCGCCGGCTCGAGCAGACCAGCGGCGGCCGCGACTTCGGCGCCGCCGTGCGGCTGCTCGACGGCGAGCGCACCTTCTATGCCTACAGCGACGAGGTCGACGAGGCCGGACTGACGGCCGCCGCCGACGCCGTGGCCGCCGCGCTGCGCGGCGGTGGCAGCGTCGCCGCGCCGGTCGTGCATCTCGGCGCGGCGCAGTCGCGCCCCGGCGCGCACCCCGTCGTCGTGCCGCCGGAGACGGTCGACGTGCGGCGCAAGGCCGACCTCCTGCGCGCCGCCGACGACGAGGCCCGCGCCGCCGGCGGCGAGGTCGCCCAGGTGATCGCCGCCTACGCCGACGCGCGCCAGCGTGTCCTCATCGCCAACTCCCTGGGCGAGGTCGTGCGCGACGACCGCACGCGCACGCGGGTCAGCGTGCAGTGCGTGGCCCGGCGCGGCGAGGTCATCCAGACGGGCCACGAGACGCTGGGCGGCAGCTGCGGCTTCGAGCTGCTCGGGCAGCCGGCCGTGCTCGACGTCGCCCGCGAGGCGGCCGGCAAGGCGCTGGTCATGCTCGACTCGAAGCCGGCGCCGGTGGGCCTCATGCCGGTCGTGCTCGCCAACGGCTTCGGCGGCACCCTCTTCCACGAGGCCTGCGGTCACGGGCTCGAAGCCGACGCCGTGGCCAAGGACGCGAGCATCTACGCCGGCCGTCTCGGTGAAGTGGTCGCGGCCCCCATTGTCGACGCCTACGACGACGGCGCCGTGGTCAACGGCTGGGGGTCCGCCGCCTATGACGACGAGGGCGTGGCGACGCGGCGCACCCAGGTCATCGCGGGCGGGCGCCTCACCGGCTACCTCTACGACCGCCTGCGCGCCCGGCAGGCCGGCGCACAGCCGACCGGCAACGGGCGCCGGCAGTCGTTCCGCCACGTGCCCATCCCGCGCATGACCACCACCTACATCGCCCCCGGCGACGCGACGCCCGAGGCGATCATCGCCGCGACGTCGCGCGGGTTCTACGCGAAGAGCCTCGCCGGCGGGCAGGTCGAGCCGGCGAGCGGCAACTTCGTCTTCGGCGTCGCCGAGGGCTACCTGATCGAGGACGGTCGCATCACGACTCCCCTGCGCGGCGCCACCCTGGTCGGCAACGGCATCGACATCCTCATGAAGATCGACATGATCGCCTCCGACTACGAGGTCAAGTCCGGCATCTGCGGCAAAGACGGGCAGGGTGTCCCGGTGGGCACGGGGCAGGCGACGCTGCGCATCGCCGAGATGACGGTCGGGGGGACGGGCTGATGTTCGAGCTTCTGGACGCCGCTCTCGAGCGCGCCGGCGCGCTCGGCGACGCCGACGTCGAGGTGTACGGCGAACGCTCCACCTCACGTCGGGTCAAGGTCTACGGGGGTGAGGTCGAGCAGCTCACGGCGGCGCGTCGCACGGGGCTCGGCGTGCGCATCGTGCGCGGCGGTGCCGCGGGCTACGCCTACACCTCCGAACTCTCACCCGAGGGCGTCGACGTCGTCGTACGGCGCGCCTTCGAGCACGCCGCCGTCGGCGACCCCGACGAGTTCGTCGCGCTCCCCGAGCCCGGCGGTGCGCCGGCCGACGTCGACCCGTACGACGCGCGCGTCGAGGGCGTGAGCGACGACGCGCGCGTCGAGCTCGCGCTCGCCGTCGAGGCCGCCGCCCGCGCCGCCGACCCGCGCGTCAAGACGGTCGAGGACACGATCTACGCCGACGGTGAGGGCGAGGTGTACCTCGCCAGCACCACCGGGGTGCGGGGCAGCTACCGGGCGAGTCAGTGCTACGGGTTCGCCTACGTGCTGGCCGAGGAGAAGGGGCAGGTCGAGACCGGCATCTCCTTCACCGTCGGCAGGGCCCTGCCCGACCTCGATCCCGAGGCGTGCGGCGCCGAGGCCGCGGCACGGGCGTGCCGCCTGCTCGGCGCCCGCAAGTGCCCTTCGATGAAGGCGACCGTGGTGCTCGACCCCTTCGTCGCCGCCAGCGTCATCGGCGTGCTCAGCTCGGCGCTGACCGCCGACGCCGTGCAGAAGGGCCGCTCGCTCTTCGCCGGGCGCGAGGGGCAGGCCGTCGCCGCCGCGGCGTTCTCGCTCACCGACGACGGCCGCCACCCCGACGGCCTCGACAGCGCCCCCTTCGACGGCGAGGGCACGCCGAGCCGGCGCACGCCGCTGGTCGCCGGCGGCGTCCTCCAGGGCTTCCTCTACGACACCTACACCGCCCGCAAGGCGGGCCGTGCCTCGACCGGCAACGGACTGCGCGGCTCGTACCAGGCGCTGCCCGGGGTGCACCCGACGAACCTGCTCGTCGAAGGCACGGCGACGCCGGTGGACGAGATCGTCGCCGGCATCGAGCGCGGCGTCCTCGTGACCGACGCGGTCGGCGTGCACTCGGGCGCCAACCCGGTCTCCGGCGAGTTCTCGGTGGGCATCAGCGGCGTCCTCATCGAGAGCGGGCGCCTGACCACGCCGGTCCGGGAGGTGACGCTCGCCGGCGACCTGCTCGGGATGCTGCGCGGGGTCGTCGCCACCGGGGACGACGCCCGCTGGGTGCCGGGCGGGAGCATCCTGACTCCCTCGCTCGTCATCGAGGGGATGGCGATCGGCGGCACTTGAGGCCCCGCTCGAGGGGATGGCGATCGGCGGCACTTGAGTCCCCGCTCAAGGGATGGCCATCGGCGGCCCGCGAGCGTCGCGCCGATGAGCGGCTCGAGGCGGGTCCGTCGTGCGGACCGGCCTGAAGTGTGAGGCCGGCCCGTTCGGGCCGGCCCCGGCGGCCAGACCGGCCCACCCGGGTCGGCCGTACGACCGGAAGACGAAGGAGGCAACGCACGTGGACGACCTCGGCCAGCGCCTGCTGGCGGCGAGCTACCTGGAGGGCGACTTCGTCCTGCGCTCCGGGCGCCGCAGCCGCTTCTACCTCGACAAGTACCTCTTCGAGACGCAGCCCGACCTGTTGCGCGACATCGCGAAGGGGCTCGCCGAGAAGCTCCCGGCCTATCGGCCGTTCGAGCTGCTCGCCGGCCCCGAGCTCGGTGCGGTAGCCCTCGTCACCGCGCTCGCTCTCGAGTCGGGGACGCCGTTCGTCATCGTGCGCAAGGGCGCCAAGGGGTACGGCACCGACAAGGCGATGGAGGGTCGCGCCGAGGCGGGCCAGCGCGTGGTCATGGTCGAGGACGTCGTCACCTCCGGGGGCGCCGCGCTGCAGGCCGCCGACAAGCTGCGTGAGGCCGGACTCGAGGTCGCGGCGCTGCTCTGCGTCGTCGACCGCGAGGAGGGCGGCCGCGAGCAGATCGAGGCCGCCGGCCTGACCTTCGACCCGCTGTTCACGGCGACCTCGCTGGGGATCAAGAAGCCCGTCTGAGCGGCGCCGCGCCCGCCGCCGCCGTCCGTCCGGCCCTTCAGGCCGGGAACGGCCGTCTTCGGGTCGCGGCGCGCCGTCTTCGGGTCACGGACGCGTGGCCGTCAGGCTACGACGCGCAGCGTCCTCAGACTGAGATCCTCGGGGCCGTGCACCTTCAGGTGCACGGCCCCGGCGCGTTTCAGGTAGCCCACGCTCTCGGCCGTGATCTCCTCGCCCGGCCCGAGCACGGGGATGCCGGGCGGGTACGGGGTGACGATCTCGGCGCTGACCCGGCCGGCGCACTCCGCCAGCGGCAGCGCGACCGAGGGGGCGAAGAAGGCGTCGCGCGGCGAGAGGACCTGGCGGGTGAAGGACGGCGGCCGCAGGCGCAGCCACTGCGCGGCCGCCTCACGGCCCCCGCCGCCCTCGGCGCGTGCGGCGATGGCGCGCAGCGCCTCGACGAGCACGCGCATGTCGTCCATCGAGTCGCCGAAGGTCACGTTGAGGATGATCGCCAGCGGGTCGGCCGCCTCGACGGCGACGGCGTGGTGGTCGCGCAGCGTCGTCTCGAGCTCGAAGCCGCTGAGGCCGAGGTCGAGGGCCGAGATCGTCAGCCGCGTCGGGTCGAACTCGGCCACCCCCTCGGCCTCGAGCACTTCGCGCCCGAGACAGCGGAGACCGGGGGTGGCGTCGATCTGCTCACGCGCCCACTCCGCACAGGCGATGGCCCCGCGCCACAGCTCGGCCCCGTGTAGTGCCATCTGCTGCCTCGCGGCGTCGATCGAGGCATAGATGAGCGCCTGCGGGCTGGTGCTCTGGGTCATCTTCACCATGCTCTCGAGGCGGCGAAGGTTGAGTCGCTCGCCACGCGCGAGGAGCACGGCCGACTGCGTGAGACCGCTGATCAGCTTGTGCGTGCTGACGACGCAGGCGTCGGCGCCCGCCGTCATGGCGTCGACGGGCAGCTCGGGGCAGAAGCGCAGGTGCGGCCCCCAGGCCTGGTCGACGATGAACGGCAGGCCGGCGGCGTGGACGGTCGCGGCGATACCGGGCAGCTCGGCGGCCAGCCCGTTGTAGGTCGGCGACGTGACGAACACCGCCTTGGCCTCGGGGTGCTCGCGCAGGGCGGCGGCGACCTGGCCGACGCTCACGTTGAGGGGGATGCCCCAGGCGGGGTCGACCTCGGGCTCGACGTAGCACGGCATCGCGCCGGAGTAGATGAGCGCGGCGAGCAGCGACTTGTGCGCGTTGCGCGGGACGATGACGGTCTCGCCCGGGCCGGCGAGGGTCAGGGCGAGGGCGTGCACCCCGCTGGTCGAACCGTTGACGAGGAAGTGGCAGCGGTCGGCGCCCCAGGCCTCGGCGGCGTACTCCTCGGCGAGGTGGATCAGGCCGGTCGACTCGCGCGTGTCCTCGACGGCGCCCGCCATCGCGAGGTCGACCTGCAGGCAGGTCTCGCCGACCAGCTCGCGCAGCTTCTCCGGGGCGCCGCGGCCCAGCTTGTGGCCCGGTGTGTGGAAGGGCGTGAACCCGCGGCGCCGGTAGGCGAGGACGGCGTCGAGGTAGGGAGTGGTCTCCTGGTCGTGCGGCATCGCGGCTCCTGTCGTCCCCTGATCGCCCCGGCGAGCACGTCGCTCGGGGAAGGCGAGTCTATCAGGGCGCCGGCGGAGGGGGTCGCCGGCACCCCGCCGGTCGTCGGAGGCGGCGGATCCGGCGACATCCGGGACCGCGGGCCTGGTGATAGACTGGACCCCGGTTTGCAGGAGAAACCCGCGACGGCGGAGAGAACCATCAAGCTCGACTCGACGGTAAGAGTACGCTTCGCACCCAGCCCCACGGGGGGGCTGCACGTGGGCTCGGCCCGTACCGCCCTGTTCAACTGGCTGTTCGCGCGCCACGCGGGCGGTGTCGTCGTGCTGCGCAGCGACGACACCGACGTGGCGCGCTCCGAGGCGCGGCACGAGGAGTCGATCCTCGAGGACCTGCGCTGGCTCGGGCTCGACTGGGACGAAGGGCCCGACACCGGAGGCCCCGTCGGACCCTACCGGCAGAGCGAGCGTCTCGAGCGTTACCGTGCGGCCGCGGCCGCGCTGCTCGCCTCCGGGCACGCCTACCACTGCTTCTGCACCGAGGAGCGCCTCGAGGCGCTGCGTGCCGAGCAGCGCGCCGCCGGCGTCACACCGCGCTACGACCGTCGCTGCGCGGCGCTGTCGCACGAGGAGGCCGGCGGCCGGCTCGCCGCCGGTGAGCCGGCCGCCGTGCGCTTCGCCGTGCCCGGCGCCGAGGTCGCCGTCGACGACGCCCTGCGCGGCGTCGTCACCGTCGGCGCGGGCGCTCTCGGCGACTTCATCATCCTGCGCTCCGACGGCGTCGCCGGCTACAACTTCGCCACGGCGGTCGACGATGCCGCCATGGGCATCACCCACGTGATCCGCGGCGACGACCACCTCACCAACACGGCGCGCCAGCTGCTGCTGCTGCGCGCCCTCGGCGCGCCGGTGCCGCGCTACGCACACCACGGCATGATCCTCGACCCCGAGGGCGGCAAGCTGTCGAAGCGGCACGGGGCGACGACGGTCGGCGAGTTCCGCGAGCTCGGCTACCTGCCGCAGGCGCTCGTCAACTACCTGGCCCTGCTCTCGTGGTCGCACGGCGAGGACGAGATCCTCGACCGCGAGCGCCTGGTGGCCGAGTTCGAGCTCGAGCGCCTCTCGCCCAGTGCCGCCGCGTTCGACCGCGGCAAGCTGGATTGGCTCGCGCACGAGCACGTCATGCGCCTCGATCCGGAGGAGCACGCACGGCGCTTCGCCGCACGCCTCCCCGCCGGCACGCCGCCGCAGGCCGCGGCGGCCCTGGCGGCGGCCGCGCAGCCGTCGCTCTCCGCCTACGGCGAAGCGCCGGCCTTCGCGGCCGCCGTGCTCGAGCCGCCGCAGCTCGACGAGACCGCGATCGCGCTCGTCGGCGGCGCCCGCGAGCAGCTCGAGCATCTCGCGCAGGCGCGGGCGGCAGTGGCCGAGTGGCTCGAGCCCGCCGCCGCCCGCGTCTTCCTCGCCGCCTACCGCGAGTGGGGCGCCGCTCGCAGTCTCTCGGCCAAGCGCCTGCTCATGCCGCTGCGCGTCGCTCTCACCGGGCACGAGCACGGCCCCGAGCTGCACTACGTGCTCGCGGCCCTCGACCGGCCCAC
>JAZBOM010000314.1:0-2012 GCA_036351205.1 Thermoleophilia bacterium
CGCTCGTGTACGCCCTCGCGTACCTGTCGACCCGCCGCCTCTGGCTCCCGATCGGACTGCGTGCGGGAGCCGCGCTCCTCGTCACCGACGCGCCCGTGTTCAGCCTCGACCTGGTCAAGGTCGCGAGGCCCGACCTCGTGGGGCCGGACGCGACGCTGCACCTCGCGCTCCTCGGCGGCGCCGCGCTCGTCATGCTCGCGCTCGCCCTCCGCCGGGGCGCCTTCGTCGGGCGCCGCCGGGCCTGGCAGGCGCAGACGGGCCGCCCCCTCGCCTTCCAGGGCTGGGCGGCCTCGCCGTGGCCGCACGTCGGCCTCTGGGCTGCGCTCGGCTGCGCCGCGCTCCTCGACGGCCTCTACTGGTACACCGGCGGAGACTGGTTCTGGCTGACGCCGGCCGTACCCCTCACCTACTGGGCCTACGTCCGCTTCGTCGAGCGGCGGGCCTGCGTCGAGCTCGGCGGCGGGCTCCCGCGGGCCGTGGCGGCGATCGTCGCCGGCGCAGCGGCCGGGTTCGTCCTCAGTCTGCTCTCCTGGCTGCCGGAGGCGGGCCCCTTCGCCGAGGGAGGGTTCCTGGCGCCCGACGCCCTGACCGCCGAGCTGGTCGTCGCCACGCTGCTCTGGGCGCTCTGCGAGGAGGTCATCTGGCGGGGACTCCTGCTGCGGTCGCTCGAGACTCGATTGGGGAGCGGGCTGGCGCTTGTCGTCACAGCCATGACGTTCGCGGTGTGGCACTGGCGGTGGGACTACTACGCCCTCCTCGACCTGACCATGGCCGGCGCGCTGTTCGGGGCGCTCTTTCTCCTGACCCGACGCATCTGGCTCTCGACTGGGGTGCACACCGGGTGGAACCTCGCCCTCTGGGCCTGGACACAACCGGAGATGTGGTGGTCCGCCACGTACGAGCTCATCCTGATGCTGGAGGGTGCCGTGATCATCGGGGCGCTGCTCCTCGCGCGTCGGCGAGGGCGGCTCGTGCCGCGGCCCCAGATGGGCGGCCGCGCGCCGGATCCGATGTCGTCCGAGTACCTCGTGCCACATCGCCCACAGACGGTGATGGACTGCCGCACGTGCGGCGCGGAGGTGAACGTACGGATCGCCCACTGCCCCGAGTGCGGCGCCGACCCGCGCCTCCCGCGCGAGGAGGCCGAGACCGACCCGCGGGCGCGCGGCAGCGCGCTGCCAACGCCGGGACCTTCGGTGGCGCCGGACCAGGTGCCGCCGCCGCTGCCACCCCCGGGTGCGACGGCGCCGGAGGGTCAGACGTCGTAGCCGGACGTCCCGGCGCCCGGCTCCAGCCCCCGCGCCAGGATCTCGGGGGCGGCGGCGCCCGGCGAGGGGAAGTCGCCCGGGCCGGGCAGACGCTCCTGCATGGCGCGCTGCATACCGTTCGCGAACGGCACCGAGACCACCACAGCGGCGGCCTCGAGCGCGTCGACGTCGCCTCTGACCCTGCCGAGGCCCTGTTCCGCCCGCAGGTAGGCGGCGACGACCGCGACCGGGCCCCCCTGCAGGCCCATCGGCATGCGCTCACGGATGTAGGCCTCGAAGCGCCGCGCCATCTCGGGGTCGGCCCAGATCGACGCCGTCAATGAGGTGGTGTGCTCGATCATGCCGCTCAGGAGCTGCAGCAGACGCTCGAGGTTCTCGCGCACCGTGCCCCGGCCGGCCCGCTCGGGGAAGTGCGCGAGTTCCTCGACGGTGTCACCGGCGACCGCGAGGAAGACCTCGTGGAAGAGAGCGTGCTTGTCGTCGAAGTGACGGTAGATGGTCCCCTCGGCCACGCCGGCCGCCTGCGCGATCTCCTTCGTCGTCGCGCGCGCGAACCCGCGCTCGAGGAACACCCGTGCGGCGGCGTCGATCAGGACCCGGCGGGTGTCCGTCCTGCGCGGCGTCTTCTCCGCTCCGCCGGCCTTCATCGGTCCTCCTCCCGAAGGTCGCCCCCGAGTACGACGGGGCGACCGATCCCTGCCCGGTCCACACCGTGCCCGCTCACGCCGCGTGCCCGCTCACGCC
>JAZBOM010000315.1:0-7470 GCA_036351205.1 Thermoleophilia bacterium
ACGCCGGTCACCGTGGCGGGCTCGGCGATGCAGTCCAACGCCGAGATCCTCAGCTCGCTCGTCCTCTTCCAGGTGGTCAACCCGGGTCTCGCCTGCATCTACGTGGCCGACACGGGGCTCATGGACCTGCAGTCGGGCCTCTACAGGGCGTCCCCACCCGAGGCCGTCCTCGTGACGCAGGCGATGGTCTCACTGGGCCGCCGGTACGAGCTGCCGGTCATGGCCAGCGGCCTCACCAGCGACGCGCCGGGGTTCGGGCACGCGAGCGGCATCGATGCCACGCTCACCTGTCTCCCGGCGCTGCTCATGGAGCCCGACCTCTTCGTCGGCGCCGGCATGCACGACGGGGCGCAGCTGCTGTCGCTGCCCAAGATCCTCCTCGACGTCGAGCTCTTCCGCGCCTGCCGGCGCGTGCTCGAGGGATTCGTGATCGACGAGGCGCACCTCATGGTCGACGTGGCCGCGGCCGTAGGGCCCGGCGGCCACTACCTCGGCGCGCGCGAGACGCGCGCCTTCCTGCGCAACGGCGAGATCCACCGGCCGCGGCACCGGCTGCGCGCGGCGGACTCGACGGCGGCGGACGCCTGTGATGAGGTCACTCTCGCCGCCGAAGCGGTCGAGGCGATCCTCGCCGCACACCGGGCGGCGCCGCTGCCGGAGGGGGCGGCGGCGCGCGTCGACGAGATCCTCACCGCCGCCGTCGCGGAGCTGCCGCAGCGCTAGGCGCCGGCCGCGCAGCCGCGGCAGCGTCGGCCACCGGCCGCTGCCGCGCGTCTCAGATGCCCATGCGCTGGGCGAGCGCGCGCAGGCGGTCGCGGTACGCCTTCTGCTCGCGCGCCTCGCGCCCCGCGATCTCCTCGGGCGTCGCCACCGGCACGACCTTGAACGCCGGGTTGTCGAAGACGCGCAGCTCGAGGCTCTCGCCCTCGCGGTGCGGCAGGTCGCGGAAGAGCTTGCGCAGGAGGAAGCGCGAGGTCTCCTCGCCGACGGTGAGGATCCAGTGCGGCGTGGTGATCGAGATCTCGCGTGAGAGGTACTCGAAGCAGTGCTCCTGCTCGTCGGCGCGGGGCGCGCGCACGTCGCCGCCGCTGCGCGGGACACACTTGATGAGGCCGGTGACGTAGAGCTCGTCGCGGGCGGGGCCGGTGAGGGCCGGCATGGAGGCGGCCAGCCGCTCGACCGTGCCGGCCCCGGCCGGCCCGTCGCCGGCCTCGTCGGCTTCTTCGGGGCACCAGGTCACGACCATCACGCGGGTGTGCGGATGACCCTTGCCGGGGACGGCCCGCCTCCGGCACTCGAGCAGGTCTTCGCATCGAGTGCAGGCGCGGACGCGGGCCGCCAGAGTATCGAGTTGTTCGAGCGCGTCTTCCATGGGTCGTCCTTTCCGGACGCCGGCTCAGGCGGGAGGTCGCCGCAGCCGGTACTCGCAGGTCAGGGCCTCGGCCTCGCCGACCAGGGCCAGGAGGAGCTCGTCGCCGAACGGCGAGACCAGCACCGTGAGGTCGTCGAGCTCGATGAAGACGTGGCGCGTCTCGCGCTGACCGAGCTCGCGGGCGAGCCGCACCCCGACGTCGAGCACGCCGCCGAGGTGGGCCGCGATCGCCGTCACGTCGACGCCCTCGTCGGCGTCGGCGGCGACGATGAAGCCGTCGCGCGAGACCAGGAGGGCGGCAAGGACGCCGGGGTTCTCCCGGTAGGGCCGAAGGGTGGCGGCGAGGGAGTCGGACTGCTGGTCGGTCACGGTGCCTCCAGGGCGGTCTCGAGTTGACGCCGCACGGCGGCTTCGAAGGCGGCCGCCGCCGCGGCGTCGGCGAACACGCGGGTGAACCCGTCGGTGGAGCCGGCGAGCTCGCTGAGGAAGATGCTGCCGCGCGGGATCGGCGCCGTGTCGGCCTCGAGTACGGCGCCGTCGAGCGGGAGCTGGACCAGGGTGTCGCCGCTGAGGAAGAGGCGGTTCAGCTCGCGGCTGCTCAAGCGGACCGACACGTGCACGGCCACGCCGGCCGCGACGTCCTGGCTGGCGAGGGTGATCTCCACAGGCCGAATACTAGGCGCCCGCCTTCCGCGGGCGCAACACGACCGCCGTCGGGGGGTGGTGTGGCGACCGGTCCGGGAGGCGCGGGCGGCGATGCCGGACCGCGCCCGCGGCTCACTGCGCGGCGGCGAGAGGCGCGGCGAAGGCGGGCGCCTCGAGGACGACCTCGCGCGGCCGGCCCTCGGCTTCGGCGAGCAGCTCGTCGAGGGTGCGCACCGCCGGGAACGACGCCGCCCCGGCGGCGAGCGTCTGGCGCCGGCCGGCGATGAGCGTCGCCCCGATCTCGTGGGCGATCTCGGCGGCGAGCTCCTGGGCGGCGCCCAGGCCTGTGCCGGGCAGGCAGAGGACGAAGGTGTCGGCGGCGGTGCGGAAGGCGACGTCGTCGGGTCCGAGGCGCCGGGCGATGCGCCGCGCCACGCCGCGGACGAGCTCCTCGGCGGCCTGCGGCCCGAGGAAGGCGCGGCCGTCCTCGAAGTGCTCGAGGCGCAGACGCACGACGCTGAGCGACTGGTGGTCCTGCAGGGCGAGGCGCATGCCGTCGGCGAGCATCGGGCGCAGGCGCCCCGCGGCGTAGAACCCGGTCGTCGGGTCGACGGTGACGACGCGTTGGCGCCGCCGGTGCCGCGGCCGGCGCAGCTGCCGGGCGGCGACGACGCCGCCGGCCACGAGGACGAAGAGCTTGGCGAGGCCGGCGGCCCTGCCGCCGCCCAGGGTCCCGTCGTCGATGGCGAGGATCACGACCATCAGCAGGCTGCCGCTGAGGAGATACGGCCACTCGCCGGCAGGCGAGGGGGCGAGCTGGGTGAGGACGAGGAACGGGATCGCCAGGAGGACCCAGCTCGCCGCTCCCCCGCTGACGAGAGCCGCGGCGGCGAGCACGAGCCAGTCGGCGACCGCGAACGACAGGGCGTGGTCGTCGCCGCGGCGCTGCGCCACGGCGACCGAGAGCGCCCCCAGCACCGCACCGGCCGCCGCGAGAGCCGCGCCCGGGTACGCGCCGAAGGCCAGACACAGGGCGGCGAGGCAGAGGAAGAAGAGGGTGCGGAGGCGGCCTCGCAGAAGGGCTGACTGCCGTCGTCTGCGAGGCGGGCGGCTCACCGCGAAGGTACCGCCGCGCCCGGAGTGCAGAGGGTATCGCCGCACGACGCCATGCGCATCTATTCTGAACCCTCGCGCCGGTTCCTTCAAGCATGACTTGAGGGTTTGCCCGGGAACGCGGTCGGCGTGTCGTCGCGCGCCGGGCGGTGGCCGCGGAGACTCACGCCCCGGCACCGGCCTTGGGCTATACTTCACGCTCGTGGAACGCGTCCTCTTCCTCTCCGGCAACGAGGCCATCGCCCACGGCGCCCTGCGCGCCGGGGCGCGCTTCGTCTGCGGCTACCCCGGTACGCCGTCGACCGAGATCGTCGAGACCGCGGCCACGCTCGACGGTCTGCACGCCGAGTGGTGCGTCAACGAGAAGGTCGCCATGGAGACCGCGGTCGGCGCCTCCCTCGCGGGGCTGCGCAGCCTCGTGACCATGAAGCACGTGGGGCTCAACGTGGCCGCCGACCCCTTCATGACCCTGTCGCTCACCGGCGTCAACGCCGGGCTCGTCGTCGTCACAGCCGACGATCCCGGCATGCACTCGTCGCAGAACGAGCAGGACAACCGCACCTTCGCGAAGTTCGCCAAGGTGCCGCTGGTCGAGCCCTCCGACGGCCAGGAGGCCTACGAGTTCGTCGCCGAGGCCTTCGCCCTCTCGGAGGAGTTCGACACCCCGGTACTGCTGCGCACCACGACGCGGCTCTCGCACGGGCGCGGGCGCGTCGTGCCGCGGGTGCCGGTCGAGGTCGAGCCGCGCGACTACGAGCGCGACATGACCAAGTACGTCATGGTGCCGCAGCACGCCCGCCTCCGTAACCGCGTCGTGCTCGAGCGTCTGCAGGCCCTGCGCGCCCGCGCCGAGGTCACGCCCCTCAACGTGCTCGAGGCCGGCACCGTCGACTTCGGCATCATCGCCGCCGGCGTGGCCTACGCCTACGCCCGCGAGGCCTTCCCCAAGGCCTGGTTCCTCAAGCTGGGCCTCTCGCATCCGCTGCCGTACGACAAGGTCGCGCGCCTCTACCAGTCGGTCTCGCGGGTCGCGGTCGTCGAGGAGCTCGACCCGTTCCTCGAGGAGCAGGTGCGCGCCCTCGGGCTGCCGGTCGTCGGCAAGGAGGCGATCCCGGCCGACGGCGAGCTCGACCAGGAGCGCGTCTTCACGGCCCTCGAGCCGTACCTGTCGCGGCGACCGCCGCGACGGCGGCGGCCCGTGGTGCCGCCGGCGCCGCGACTCAGCACGCCGCCGGCGCCCGCCCCCGGGCTGCCGGTGCGGCCGCCGGTCCTCTGCCCGGGCTGCACGCACCGCTCGGTCTACGCCGTCCTGCGCCGCCGCCGGCTCGCCGCCCTCGGCGACATCGGCTGCTACACGCTCGGCGCCCTGCCGCCGCTGCTCGCTCTCGACAGCTGCCTCTGCATGGGGGCCAGCATCGGGATGATGGCCGGCTTCAACGCCGCCCTCGGCCGCAAGGCCGCCGCCGCGGTCATCGGCGACTCGACCTTCTTCCACTCCGGCGTCACGCCGCTCATCGACGCGCACTACAACGAGAGCGAGGGGCTCGTCCTCGTGCTCGACAACCGCACGACGGCGATGACCGGGCATCAGGGACACCCCGGCACGGGGGGGCGCCCCGACGGCAGCGAGGGCCCGGCGGTCGACATCGGCGCGCTGTGCGAGGGCATCGGCGTGCGCTGCACCACCGTGGACGCGACCGACTACGACGCGCTCGACTCCGCCATCGCCGAAGAGGCCGAGAGGCCGGGGCTCGGCGTGGTCGTGGCCCGCGCCCCCTGCATCCTCATGACGCGCCGCACGCCGGGCGCGGTCGTCGTCGACGCCGAGCGCTGCAACCTCTGCGGGCTCTGCCTCGACCTCGGCTGCCCGGCGCTGGCGCCGGGCGAGGGCGCCATCACCGTCACCGAGCAGTGCACGGGCTGCGGCCTCTGCGTCGAGGTCTGCCGTCGGGGCGCGCTGTCGTACCACGAGACGGAGGCCGCCTCGTGAACGGCACCACGACGGTCTCGATCGTCGGGGTCGGCGGCCAGGGCATCCTGCTGGCTGCGGCGGTCCTCGCCGAGACGGCGATGGCCGAGGGTCTCGACGTCAAGGCGAGCGAGGTCAAGGGCATGGCCCAGCGCGGGGGCAGCGTGCTCAGCACGGTGCGCTTCGGCAAGCGCGTGTGGTCGCCGGTCGCGCGCCACGCCGAGGTCGTGATCGCCACCGAGCGGCTCGAGGGGCAGCGCGCCCTCGGCCTGCTGGCGCCGCGCGGCGCCCTCGTCTGCGCGACGACGCGCATCGAGCCCGGCAGCGTGCTGCGCCGCGAAGAGGCCTACCCGGACGACCTCGAGGCGCAGGCCGCCGCCCGCGGCCTGCGCCTCGTGCTCGTCGACGCCGACGGCCTGGCCCGTGAGGCGGGCACGATCCGTGCCGCCAACGTGGTCCTTCTCGGCGCCGCCAGCCGCGTGCTGTCGTTCGCGCCCGAGTCGTGGGCCCGCGGTCTCGCCGCCGCCGTGCCCGCGAAGATCCGTGAGGTCAACGAGCGCGCCTTCGCCCTCGGTCGCGAGGCCGCTCCCGCCCAGGAGGTGTAGGAGCTTGAAGGTCACGCAGCTCACCGTCTTCCTCGAGAACCGCAGCGGCCGCCTCGCCGAGGTCGCCGACCTGCTGGGCAGGGAGGGCATCAACATCCGCGGCTTCTCGACCACCGAGGCGGCCGAGTACGGCATCGTGCGCCTCATCGTCACCGACCCCGACAGGGCGCGCGACCTGCTGCACGAGGCCGGCTTCACGACCCACTTCTCGCAGGTGATCTGCGTGAAGGTGCCGGACGAGCCCGGCGGCCTCGCCCGGGTGCTCGACGAGCTGGCCTCCGCCGACGTGTCCATCGACTACCTCTACAGCATCTCGTTCATGAACATCTGCTTCGCGGTGCGCGACATCGACCGCGCCATCGAGCTGCTGAAGGACAAGGTCACGCTCATGACCGACGACGAGGTGCGGGCGCTGTGAGTGCGGCTCCCGCCGTGCGGCCGCCGCGCGACCCCGACGAGGCGGGCGGCTGGTACTGGGACCCGCGCGCCGAGCGCCTGTCGGTCGACGAGCTGCGCGACGTGCAGATGCGGCGCCTGCAGGCGACGCTGCGGCAGGCGATGGAGCACGTGCCCTTCTACGGCGCGCGGTTCCGCGAGGCCGGGGTCACGGCCGCCGACCTCGACTGCCCCGGCGCGGTCGCCGACCTGCCGTTCACGGTCAAGACCGACCTGCGCGACAACTACCCGTTCGGGATGTTCGCCGTGGCGCGCGAAGAGGTCGTCCGCGTGCACGCCTCGTCGGGCACGACCGGCAACCCGACGGTGGTCGGCTACACGCGCGACGACGTCCACACCTGGTCCGAGCTGATCGCCCGCACCCTGGCCGCCGGCGGGCTCGGGCCCGGCGACCTCCTGCAGAACGCTTACGGGTACGGCCTCTTCACCGGAGGCCTCGGCCTGCACTACGGGGCCGAGCTCCTGGGCTGCACCGTCCTGCCGATCTCCGGCGGGCAGACCGAGCGTCAGGTCAAGCTCATGCGCGACTTCATGGCCACGGGCCTCGCCTGCACGCCCTCGTACGCGCTGTATCTGGCCGAGGCGGCCCGCGACCGCGGCCTCGCGCCCGACGACCTGCCGGTGCGCGTCGGCTACCACGGGGCCGAGCCCTGGAGCAACGAGATGCGCGTGCAGATCGAGGCCGGGCTCGGCATCGACGCCCTCGACATCTACGGGCTCTCCGAGATGGGCGGGCCGGGCGTCGCCTACGAGTGCCTCTGCAAGAACGGCATGCACGTCAACGAGGACCACTACCTGGTCGAGATCGTCGACCCGGAGACCCTGGCGCCGCTGCCCGAGGGCGCCGTCGGCGAGCTCGTCTTCACCACCCTGTCGCGTCGCGCCCAGCCGCTGATCCGCTACCGCACGCGCGACCTCTGCAGCCTGATCTACGAGCCCTGCGCCTGCGGGCGGACGAGCGCCCGCATGACCAAGCCGGTCGGGCGCAGCGACGACATGCTGATCATCCGCGGCGTCAACGTCTTCCCGAGCCAGATCGAAGAGGTGCTGATGTCGCTGCCCGACATCGAGCCCCACTACCAGATCGTCGTCGACCGCAAGGGTCACCTCGACGTCGTCGAGGTCTGGATCGAGGTGGCCGAGGAGATCTTCCCCGAGACGATGGGCGGCCTCGAGCGCTTCGAGCGCGGCGTGGCGAAGCGCATCTACGAGGTGCTCGGCATCCAGGTGAAGGTCAGCCTCAAGGAGCCGCGCACGATCAAGCGCTCCGAGGGCAAAGCGGTGCGCGTCATCGACAAGCGCAAGCTCGA
>JAZBOM010000316.1:0-2510 GCA_036351205.1 Thermoleophilia bacterium
GCCGGTGGCGCTGGGCCAGGAGACGACCGCCAGCCCGGCGCCGGGCACGCCCGTCGTCACGGGAGTCATCCCGAACCCCGACGACCCCAAGGGCGTCAGCACCTGGACGGGCACCCAGGTCATCGTCAACTACGAGCCCAACGGAACCGAGCTGGCCTTCGACCAGTGCCGGCTCTTCATCAACGGCCAGGAGCAGGAGCTCATCCGCCCGCCGAGCGAGGTCCCGGCGATCTCACGGGCCACCTCCGGCATCCAGTTCAAGTGGGACACGCGGTACGAGAAGGGCGACTACGACTTCAGGGTGGAGCTGGTCACGATGACCGGCGAGACCGTGGGGTACGAGTGGAGCTTCGCGTCGGAGGGTCGTGCCGGAGCGGGCCAGCTCTTCAGCTTCAACGTCATGCGCACGTGGTTCCGCTTCATCGCCGAGGGGGCCATCAACACCGTCTCGCTGACGGTGATCTCGATCGTGCTGGCCAGCATCCTCGCCCTCCTCGGCGCCCTCGGCCGCCTCTCGAAGAAGATGACCTTCAAGCAGGCCTGGGAGCGCTACGGGAGCTGGCCCTACATGTGGCGGATGGCGCTCGGCCGCATCCCCTACCTGATCGCGACCTTCTACACCTCGCTCTTCCGCGGCACGCCGCTGCTGCTGCAGATCATCTTCATCTACCAGGTCACGCCCGAGGTCATCCAGCGCTTCGGCTTCTCACCCGAGTACAACCCGCCGGCGTTCTGGGCCGGCGTCGCGGCGCTGTCGCTCAACTACGGCGCCTACCTCACCGAGGTCTTCCGCGCCGGCATCCAGGCGGTGCCGAAGGGCCAGACCGAGGCGGCTTGGGCGCTCGGCCTGAGCGGCTGGCAGACCCAGCGCCGCATCATCCTGCCGCAGGCGTTCAAGATCGTGATCCCGGCGGTGGGCAACGACTTCATCGCCCTCATCAAGGACACCTCGCTGGTGTCGGTGATCACCGTCGAGGAGCTGCTGCGGCGCGCCCAGCTCGCCGGGGCGGCGACCTTCAACTTCCTCTCGACCCTGGTGGTCGCGGCGGCGTTCTACTGGGCCCTGACCATCTTCTTCAGCTTCTGGCAGGCGAAGCTCGAGCGCCGTATGGAGCGCGACAAGGCAAGGGAGTAGCAGCATGGCCACACCGTCTCCAGCAAGCGTGCCGCTCGCCGATCGCGAGGTCGTCGTCAAGGTCGAGGGCCTGCAGAAGTACTTCGGCAAGCTCCACGTGCTCAAGGGCGTCGACCTCGAGGTGCGCAAGGGCGAGGTGATCGTGCTCATCGGGCCGTCCGGCTCGGGCAAGAGCACCTTCCTGCGCTGTCTCAACTTCCTCGAGGACCCGACCACCGGCGACATCACCATCGGCGGCGTCCATGCGATGTGCGGCGGCCACGGCAAGGGCTTCAAGCAGGCCGTCCACGAGATCCGCATGAAGTGCGGCATGGTCTTCCAGGAGTTCAATCTCTTCCCGCACAAGGACGCGACCGAGAACGTGATCGAGGCGCCGGTCATGGTCAAGGGAGAGAAGAAGGAGGACGCCGTCAAGAAGGCGCACGAGCTGCTCACCAAGGTCGGGCTGGCCGAGCGCGTCGACTACTTCCCCAGCCAGCTCTCGGGTGGGCAGAAGCAGCGTGTGGCGATCGCCCGCGCGCTGGCCATGGACCCGCTGCTGATGCTCTTCGACGAGCCCACCAGCGCGCTGGACCCGGAGCTCATCGGCGAGGTCCTCAAGGTGATGAAGGAGCTCGCCGACGGCGGCATGACGATGATCGTCGTGAGCCACGAGATGGGCTTCGCGCGCGACGTGGCCGACCGTGTCGTCTACATGGACGAGGGCTACTTCATCGAGCAGGGTCCGCCGGACGAGGTCTTCTTCAACCCCAAGGACCCGCGCACGCGCCAGTTCCTGCGCCACATCCTCCCCGAGGTCGACCCGCGTCACGCGGCCGAGCTCGGGATCACGGAGATGACGGACGAGTACGAATCGACCGGCGAGGCGGAGAGTCCCATAGCGCAGCCGGACACCGAGTTGCCGAAGATGTCGACCGGCCCGGGGCCGGGCGGCGAGATGCCACTCGACGCGGCCGACCGGGCCGGCGAGCCCGACGACGAATGACGGCACCCGCACGCGCGGGACGGCGGTCCGCGTGACCGCTCGCGGGCCTTCGGGTCCCGGGTGAGACGAGAGGGGGCGGGGTGCGTGAGCACCCCGCCCCCTCTCGCGCGATGGGGCCGGCCGGCGGCGGCCCCGCCCTCAGCCGACGCCGCGCTCGCGGTCGGCGGTCTCGACGATGGCGCGGATCTGCCGCGCGGCGTCCGGGTCGAGCGGCTCGGGCCGGTGGCTCTCGACCATCTCCAGTGCCGCTGCCCGCGCCCGCTCGTAGAGGTCGGACCCGCCGCGCTCCTTCCAGTCTTCGCGCACGCGCCGGTCGAGGTGCCTCGGCTGGCTGAGCGCGCGCATGTGGCGCAGGGTCGCATCGAGGCTGAGGAAGTCGCCGAACGGACC
>JAZBOM010000317.1:0-3284 GCA_036351205.1 Thermoleophilia bacterium
CCCGCCCCCGTCAACGTCCGTCCGCGGCCGTCGCCGCGGAGCGGCTCACTCGTAGCGCACGGCCTCGAGCACGTTCACCTGCGCCGCCCGCCGCGCCGGCAGCACGGCGGCGATGACGCCGACGACGATCGCCGCCGCCAGGGCCACGGCGAGCTGGCCGGCCGGCACCGCGAAGACCATGCCCTGGGCGTCGAACTGCGTCGAGACCACCCAGGCGAAGAGCACGCCGACGCCGATGCCGAGGACGCCGCCGATGACCGAGGTGATGACACTCTCGTAGCGGACCATCCGGCGGACCTGCCGGCGCGTCGTGCCGATCGCGCGCAGCATGCCGATCTCGCGCGTCCGCTCGTAGACCGACAGGACCAGCGTGTTGACGATCCCGAAGAGGGCGATCGTCACACTCATCGCCAGCAGGGCGTAGAGCAGGATGAGGAGCTGGTTCACCTGCGCGTTCATGTCGTCCACGTACTCCGCCTGCGTGCTGGCGGTGTGGGCGGGATAGGCGGCGAGCACGTCGGCGACGCCGTCGCGGACCTGCTCCGGCGTGACCCCTTCGGCGCCGTTCACCAGAGTCAGCTGCGGATCGGCGGGCAGGTCGAGCGTGCGCAGCACGCCGAGGCCGACCGTGAAGCTGTTGAAGAGCATCGGGTCGCGGTAGAGGGCGACGACGCGCACCTCGGCCGTGCGGCCGTTCTGGGCGGTGACCGTGAGCGCGTCGCCGACGGCGATGCCGCGGTTGGCGGCGAACTCCTGCTCGACGACCGCGCCGTCGCCCTTGAGCCGGGCGAGGATACCGTCGTCGACGTCGCCCACCCAGTCGAAGCCCCAGACCTCGACGAACGCGTCGGGGTCGACCGCCGCCATGCCCGTGAGGGAGTCCCGCCCGCGGGCGTTGGTGATCTGCACCTGCGGCGTGGTGGCGCCGGCGGCGAGCTCCACGCTGTCGAGCTCGCGGATCCGCTCGCCGGCGGGCGCCGGCAGCGGCGTGAACATGGTGGTGTCCATGATGACGACGTCGGCCCGGTTGGCGGTCTCGAGCGAATCCACGAACGAGGTCCTCAGACCCTGGGCGAAGACGGCGACGAAGACCACGATGCCGAGACCGATCATCAGCGCCGCCGCGGTCGAGGCGGTGCGCGCCGGGTTGCGGGCGGCGTTGTCACGGGCGAGGCGGCCGCTCGTGCCGAAGAGCCGCTCGAGCGGCCAGCCGAGCACGCGGGCCAGCGGACGCACGACGTGCCGCGCGACCATGGCCAGGGCGATGAAGCCGAGCATCGCGCCGAGGCCCATCTCGAGGAGCCTCGTCGTCGTGGCGGCACTGCCGACCAGGCCGAGCGCGACCAGACCGGCGGCGAGCGCCGCGACCACGGCGGCGAGCGGCGTCGTGAAGCGTGCGAGGCGACCCGGAGGCAGGGTGGCGCCCTCCTGGAGGGCGGCGACCGGCGGCACGCGGGTCGCGCGCCACGCCGGCACCAGGGCGGCGGCGAGCGCGGAGACGATGCCGACCGCGAGAGCCACGATGACGGTCCGCGGCTCCAGCGTCAGCCCGCCGCGCGGGATGTCCGCCCCGACGGCCTGGAAGAGCCGGTTGATGCCGGAGGCGACGCCGAGACCGGCGAAGAGCCCGGTGACCGACGCGGCCACGCCCATGAGCAGGGCCTCGACGATGACGCCGGTGAGCACCTGGCGGCGCCCGGCGCCGAGCGCGCGCAGCAGGGCGAACTCACGCGTGCGCTGGGCGACGGTGATGGAGAAGGCGTTGAAGATGATGAAGGCGCCGACGAAGACGGCGACGCCGCCGAAGGCGAGCAGCGCGGGGCGCAGGAACGAGTTGATCTCCTCGCTCGTGGCCGCGGTGGCGTCGGCGGCTGCCTGCTCGCCGGTCTTGACCTCGACGTCGCCGGGCAGCGCCGCGGCGACACGGCCGGCGAGCTGCTCCGGCGTGACCCCGGCCTCGGCCAGGACGTCGATCGAGGTCAGCTCGCCCTCGAGGCCGTACCAGCGCTGCACGTCGGCGAGCGGGGCGGCGACCATGATCGTGCCGCCGAGCGAGGCCGACTCGCCGAAGGTGAAGACGCCGGCGACGGTCACCGGCACGATGCCGTCCCGGGTCGCCACCTCGAACTCGTCGCCGAGGCCGAGACCCTGACGCTCGGCGAAGCCGGCGTCGATCGCGACCTGGCCGCTCTCCACGGGCAGGCCGCCGCTCGTCACCGTGACGTGCTGGCCGCTCGAGGGGGTCGCGGAGAGGATGAGCGTGGGCGCGCCGCCGGTCGCGACGGCCTCGCCGTCGACGACCACGCTGCCGAGCGCCTCGGCGTTGCCGATCGCCTCGGCGACGCCGTCGACGGCGCGCACGTCGTCGAGCAACGCCTCGGAGAGCGTCGCCTCGGCCGTCTCCGCGTCGCCGAACTCGACCTTGGGCTGCACGACGACGGCCGTGCCCTTGAAGGCGGTGGTGAAGATGTCGTCGAAGCCGTTCTGGATCTGGTCGGTGAGGACGTACGTGCCGCTGATCATCGCCACCCCGAGAAGGATGGCCATCACCGTCAGCGCGGTGCGCAGCTTGCGCTGCAGGAGGGATCTCCAGGACCTGCGCAGCATCGCCGTCACCCCCTCGTCCCGGACTCGAGGCCCTTGATGACCTCGTAGATCTCGTCGCGGCTCATGCCGTTGTGGTCACGGACGACGGCGCCGTCCTTGAGGAAGACGACGCGGTCGGCGCGGCTGGCCGCATGGGCGTCGTGGGTCACCATGGCGATGGTCTGGCCGAACTCGTCGGACGAGCGCCGCAGAAGACCGAGCACCTCCTCGCCGGTACGCGAGTCGAGGTTGCCCGTCGGCTCGTCGGCGAAGAGGACGGCGGGCCGGGTCACGAGCGAACGGGCGACGGCGACCCGCTGCTGCTGCCCGCCGGAGAGCTCCGACGGACGGTGCGCGAGCCGGTCGCCGAGACCGACGGTCTCGATGAGCTGCCCCAGCCAGCGGTCGTCGGCCTTGCGGCCGGCGATCGTCAGGGGCAGCAGGATGTTCTCGATGGCCGTGAGCGTCGGCAGCAGGTTGAAGGACTGGAAGATGAAGCCGATCTTCTCGCGGCGCAGGCGCGTCAGGTCCTTCTCCTTGAGGCGCGTGATCTCGACGCCGTCGAGGTGGACCGTGCCGGCCGTCGGGCGATCGAGGCCGGCGAGGATGTGCATCAGCGTGCTCTTGCCGGAGCCCGACGGCCCCATGATCGCGGTGAACCGGCCGCGCCCCAACTCGAGGTCGACGTCGGCCAGCGC
>JAZBOM010000318.1:0-5158 GCA_036351205.1 Thermoleophilia bacterium
GGCCGCTCGGGCGTCCACAGGAGTCCGCCGCCCTCGCCTCCGCCGTCATCGCCTCCGGCGTCGCTCGCCGTCAGGTCGCTCCCCGTCAGCAGGAACCCGTCCTTGTCGCGAGCGATCGCCCCCGGCAGCCACTCGGTGTGCGGTGTCGCGCCGATCATCACGAAGAGGGCCTGCGCCGCGACCGTCGCCTCCGTCCCGTCCTCGAGGTTCCTGACCTTGATGTGGGTGAGACGCCCGGGGCCGTCACCGTCGACCACCTCGCTGCGCGGCATGAGGTGCATGTTCGGGGTGCGCTCGATCATCGTGATCAGGTAGTGCGACATCGTGTCCTCGAGGCCGTCGCGACGCACCACGAGCGTGACGCTGCGCGCGTAGCGTGAGAGATGCAGCGCCGCCTGGCCCGCCGAGTTGCCGGCGCCGACGACGAAGACGTCGTCCCCGCCGAGGGCGCGCGCCTCGCTCGAGACGGAGCCGTAGAAGACACCGGCCCCCATCAGCGCCTCGAGACGCGGGGCCTCGAGACGGCGGTATGAGATGCCGCTGGCGACGATGACGCCCGAGGCGCACAGCTCGCTGCCGTCGGCGAGGGCCACCGTGTACCGGTCGTCCTTCGGCGTGATGTCGACGGCGCTGTTGGCGAAGAGGAACTGCGTGCCGAACTCCCAGGCCTGCTGGTAGGCGCGTGCCGTGAGCTCCTCGCCGCTGATGCCGGCGGGGAACCCGAGGTAGTTCTGGATCATCGTGCTCTGACCGGCCTGGCCGCCGAGGGCCTCGCCCTCGACCACGACCGTGGCGAGGCCCTCCGACGACCCGTACACCGCCGCCGCCAGCCCGGCGGGGCCGGCGCCGATGACGACGAGGTCGCACTCGCCGCCGGCGTCGGCGCGGCTCTGGACACCGAGCGCCTCGGAGAGTGCACGGTTCGAAGGGTCCTCGAGCACCTTGCCGCCGAAGACGACCGCGGCCGGCAGGCGCGCCGAGGCGCCGAGGCCGTTGTCGAGGAGCAGTTCCCGGCCCTCCTCGGAGTCCGCGGCGTAGAACCCGTAGGGGATGCCGTTGCGCTGCAGGAGGTCGCGCAGCTCGTGCGACCGGCGCGACCACTGCTCGCCCACGACCTTGACCGCCTCGAAGACGGGGCGGTGCGTCCTCGACCACTGGTAGAGCAGATCGGCGATCTCGTGGTGGAACTGCTCGTCCGGCGAGCCGTGCCACGGCTTGGCGAGGAAGTACTCGATCTGGCCGTAGGCGCAGCCGTGGAAGATCGCCTCGGGCGCGCTCGGGTCGCCCCACGCGACGAGCATGACGCGCTTGGCGAGCGGGTCGATCAGCCGCGCCTCGCCGAGGAACTCGGCGCCCGGCATCTCCGGCATCCACTGGTCGGCCAGCACGACGGCGAGCGGCTGGCCCTCCTCGTGCAAGCGGCGCATGGTGTCGAGGGCGTCGGCAGCCGACTGCTTGGCGACGATGCGGTAGTCGTCCCGGTACCGCTTCTTCAACTCGCGCTCGATGATGGCCAGACTGGCAAGGTCGTCATCGACGGCGAGGATCACGGGCTTGTCCATGGTGCCCTCCGTGGCCGGGACCCATCGCCGCCTCACGTGTGCGTCGCCGCCTCGCGTGTGTGTCGCCGCCTCGCGCCTCCGTCACCACCCGACGTCTGCGCCGCCTCGGGGAGCTCGCGGCTCCGGCCGTACCCGGTCTGTCGCTGCGTATTCTGGCCTTGTTCCCCGCTCCCGGACGCTCACGCCGTCTCGGGGGGGCACGTGCCGGCGACGCGCACGAGTCGGAGACGCGCACGTGCCGGCGACGCGCACGTGTGGGCAACGGGCAGCTGCCGGCGGCACCGGTCTTCGGGCGGGCGGGGTGGCGTGGGGCGGGCGACGCGGGGCGGGCCGGCACCCGCTCGCCCTGCCCCGCGCCACCCCGCTCAGGCGTTCAGCGTGATGGCGGTCGTCGGGCAGACCTGGAGACAGCGGCCGCACAGGCGGCAGGCGTTCGCGTCGGCGACGACGGCGGTCGACCCGCCCCAGTCGAAGACGCCGTAGGGACACGAGGGCAGGCAGTGCCCGCACCCGTTGCAGCGCGCCTCATCGATGACGACCCGGTCGGCGGTCACGGAACTCGACGATCCCGCGGCGTCGCCGGTCGCGGCGCCGTCCGAGGAGGCACCGTCCGCGACCGACGACCCGTCGCTCGCGGAGAGGCCGTCGTCGCTCGACGCCAGACCGTCGCCGCTGCCGGAGTCTTCGCCGCCGCCCACGCCCTCGGCGCTGGCAGAGCGCTCAAGCCATTGGTCGGCGAGTGCGCGGCCGGCCAGCCCGCCGGTCACGACCGCGGCCCCGACCATGCCGAGGCCGACCAGCACCTCGCGCCGCGTGCGCTGTCGCGGGCGGGCCTCGTCGCAGCGGTAGACCACGACCGTGGGAGATGATGAGGCGTCGGCGTCCGTCCGGGAGCGCACGCCCAAGGACTCCTGCGGGTCGGAGCCGAGCGGCTGGAGAGCGACGGGGACCGGGCGCGTGACGTCCACGGGCACCGCGCCGGGACGGGCCGCGCCGGGATGGACTGCCTGCGGCGGGGAGACCGCGGGGCGCTCGCGACGCGGCGGAGCAAAGGTCTTCTTCGTCATCGCCACGACCCACCGCCAGTGCAGCACGGTGTGGAGCAGCACGCCGCCGACCATGATCAGCGAGCTCCACTCGTGCAGCGTGCGCCAGACGGCCATGCCGACCCCGAGGATGGCGGGGTCACCGCCGCTCGTGCTGACCCAGGCGGTGGGCAGCAGGAAGACGATGCCACTGACGGCCGCGCCGATGAAGGCGGCCGCGATGATCACGTCGACGACGTAGTTGGTCATGGCCTTGGTGGGGGCTCTCATCGCACACTCCCGCCGATCGTGGTGGGGGATGGTCGGCCGCTTCAGGATGCGTGCAGGCTAGACCACGAAACTTGACGACCCCTTGGAGTCAGCTGTGAGGATGCTGAGAAGGCCTCGCGGGACGCGATCAGTCGGCGGAGGGCGGTGAGTCGGCGGGACGCGGTGAGTCGGCGGGAGCGGAGGCCGAGGCGGAGAGGCTGCCGCCGCCGCCCCGCGGCGTGTCGGCGGCAGACGAATCCGATGCGGAGAGGCCGCCGCCGCCCGACGCGGACGCCGGGCCGAGCGGCAGCCGCACGACGAAGGTCGCGCCCTCGCCCTCGACCGACTCGACGGCCACCGTGCCGCCGTGGTCGGCCACGATCGCCGCCACGATGGCGAGCCCCAACCCGGCGCCGCCCGTCTCGCGGGCGCGCGACGGGTCGGCGCGGTAGAAGGGCTCGAAGACGCGAGCGGCGTGCTCGGGGGCGAGGCCCGGCCCCTCGTCGGCGACGCTGAGCCGCGCCTCCCCGCCCTCGAGAGCGAGTCTCACGCGGATCGGCGTGCCTTCAGGCGTGTGCCGCACGGCGTTGCCGACCAGGTTGGTGACGACCTGACGGAGCTGGGCGTCGTCGCCGGTGACGACGAGGGTCTCGGGCGACTCGAGCGAGAGGTCGGCGGCGCGCTCCGGCTCGGCGAGGCCCGCGTCGCCGACGCAGTCGGCCACGACGCGGGCCAAGTCGACCGGCGCGCGCTCCGGCGTGCGTCCCTCGCCGAGCCGCGCCAGCAGCAGGAGCTCGTCGACCATGACGCCCATGCGCCGAGACTCGTCCTCGATGCGGCGCATGGCCGTCTCGAGGTCTTCGGGGTCGTCGCGCGCGCCGCGCCTGAAGACCTCCGCGTAGCCGCGGACCGACGTCAGGGGCGTGCGCAATTCGTGGGAGGCGTCGGCGACGAAGCGCCGCAGCTTCTCCTCCGAGCGGCGCCGCTCGTCGAAGGCCTGTTCGATCTGCTCCAGCATGCGGTTGAGGGCGAGGCCGAGCCGGCCGACCTCGGTCTTCGGCTCGGCCGGCTCGACCCGGCGCGAGAGGTCGCCGGCGGCGATGACCCCCGCCGTCGTCGCCATCGCCTCCAGCGGCCGTAACTCGCGCTTGACGAGCCACCAGGAGAGGGCGCCGAGCCCGGCCAGCGCGAGGACGGTGACCAGCAGCTCGATGAAGAGCAGTCGGGACAGCGTCTGCTGCACGTCGGTCAGCGGCACGGCGACGACGAAGACGCGCCCGATGTCGGGCAGACCCTGCACGAGCACGCGAAAGCGCACGCTCTCGTCGCCGCCGGCCCCCGTCGTGAAGAAGGTGATGCCGGCGGAGTCCGCGCCCGGCAGGGGCGACGGCAAGGCGGGCGTCGGCTGCTCCACGTCGCTGTACGTGTAGGTCACGGCGGCGACGATCTCGCCCGCGGCATCGCGCAACTCCCCGTAGGTGCCGGGCGGCAGCCGGCGGGCGCGCCGCGAGTCCCCGCCCAGAGGCAGCTCGTCGGCCTGGCTCTCGGCGGCGAGGTCGAACCCGACGGGTACGCGAGCCTCCTCGAGCTGCTGGTCGACACGGTCGACGAGGAACGAGCGCAGCGAGAAGTAGGTCGCGCCATCGGCGATGAGCAACGCGACCGCGACCAGGCCAACGAGTGCGAGCAGCAGACGCAGGCGGAGCGTCATCGCTCGGCCACCACGGCGGTCAGGCGCACGGCGCCTCAGTCCCTCGGCAGCCGCAGGCTGTAGCCGACGCCGCGCACGGTGTGGATGATGGGCGGTCCCTCGGCGTCGACCTTCTTGCGCAGGTAGCTGATGTAGGTCTCGACGACGTTCGCCCGCCCCCCGAAGTCGTAGTCCCAGACGCGGTCCATGATCTGCGCCTTGGTGAGCACCCGGCGCGGGTTGAGCATGAGGTAGTGCAGGAGCTTGAACTCGGTCGGCGTGAGCTCGATCGCCCGGCCGCCGCGCAGGACCTCGTGCGTGTCCTCGTCGAGCTCGAGGTCGGCGAAGGTGAGGCGGCCGCTCTCGCGCTGCTCCCCGAGCGTGCGGCGCAGGATCGCGCGGATGCGGGCGACGAGCTCCTCGACGCTGAACGGCTTGGTCACGTAATCGTCGCCGCCGATCGTGAGCCCGCGTACCTTGTCCTCCGCGCCGTCGCGCGCGGTGAGGAAGAGGATCGGCACCTGCTCCCGCTCGGCGCGGAGACGGCGCGCCACCTCGAAGCCGTCGATGTCCGGCATCATGATGTCGAGCACGACGAGGTGCGGGTGGAA
>JAZBOM010000319.1:0-3941 GCA_036351205.1 Thermoleophilia bacterium
CCGTGGAAGAAGGCGACGACCGCTGTCCTTCTCGCGCGACCCGCTCCTGAGCGCGCCGCGCCGGACACTCGCTGGGCCGGACGTCTGCCGGTGTGAGAACCGCGTTGTTTATACCGTTTCAGTTGTGCAGCGGCAAGCGAACGACACCGACGCCGGCGCGGGGCGCCCGCGGACGCGGCCGCCGGGGATGGCGTGGGGGGCCGTGGACGTGGCCGCTGGGGCAGGCGCACAGGGCGGCCTCGGACGTGGCCGCTAGGGCAGGCGCGCGGGGCGGCCGTGGCGCCGCATGACCTCGACCAGGCGGTCGAGCGGCAGCGCGTGCACCGTGTTGCCCTCGCGCCCGACCGTGGTCTCGGCCGCGCACAGCGAGTCGACGACGGCCTCGGCGGTGGCGTCGACGGCGGCCTCGAAGAGCTCCGCCGTCGCGTCGTTGGCGATCGTCTCGAGGCGCAGCGGCGCCGCGGTCTTGCGCGGCACGTGCTGCGCGGTCGAGAAGGCGACCATGATCTCGCCGCTGCCGTCGGCGGCGTAGGAGCCACAGACCGCGAGGCCGAGCGCGGCGCGCTTGGCGAGCCGCTCGCACTGGCGCGCGGTCAGGGGCGCGTTGGTGCCGAGCACGACCACGCACGAACCCTCGCGCTTCTCGACCGGCATGAGGTCGGCGATCTCGCGCCCGACCGGCACACCGTCGATCGCGAGGCGACGGCGGTCGCCGAAGTTCGTCAGCACGAGGGCGCCGACCACGTACGGCCTCCCGTAGATGGTGATGAGGCGCGACGAGGTGCCGATGCCGCCCTTGAACTCGAAGCACATCATGCCGGTGCCGGCGCCGACGCAGCCTTCGGCGACGGCGCCGCCCCGCGCGCCGTCGAGTGCCGCGCGCACGTGCTCCTCGCGCACGTGCATGCCGCGCTGGTCGTTGAGGAGCCCGTCGTCGCACTCCCCGACGACGGGCATGACGGCGTCGTCGAGGCCGGTCCGCGGCTCGCGCTCCATGATCCAGCGCGCGGTCGCGTCGTAGACGGCGCCGACCGCCTGTGAGTTGGTCAGCATGACCGGGGTCTCGATGAGCCCCCACTCGCGGATCGCGCTGCTCCCGACGACCTCCCCCACGCCGTTGGCGGCGAAGACCCCGGCGACGACCCGCCGGTCCCAGAGGCCGTCGCCGTGCGGGAACACGGCGGTGACGCCCGTGCGGGCGGGCCCGCTGCCGGTGGGCAGCTCGGGCCCGCCCCACGAGACGGTGCTGTGGCCGACGAGCACGCCGGGCACGTCGGTGATCGCGTTCAGCGCCCCGACGGGCAGGGCGCCGATCTCGATGCCGAGCTCGCGCGCCCGGGCGCGACGGCCGTCACTCACGACTAGGCGAGCTGCCCGGCGCGGTGCGCCTTGAGGTAGCTGCCGCAGAAGCCGTCGGCGCCGTTGAGCGCGCGGATCGACTTGATGGTCGCCATCATCTGCGAGTTGCGCACGTCGACGATCGTGCCGTCGAGCCCGATGCCGGCGCACATCGCCACGAACACGCGGTTGAGCAGGGCACGGTTGGGCAGGCCGAAGCTGACGTTGCTGAGACCGCCCGTCGTGCGGCAGTCGAGGTTGGCCTTGACCAGCTTGAGCGTGTCGAGGGTGACCTGACCGGCGCACGGGTCGGCCGAGACGGCGAGGACCAGCGGGTCGATCCAGAGGTCCTGCGGCGGCAGGCCGGCGCCGGTGCAGAGGTCGTACATCTGCTGCGCGACGGCGAAGCGGTCGTCGGCGGTCGGAGGGATGCCCTCGTCACTGAGACAGAGGCCGACCACCGGGCACTTGTGCTTCTCGATGAGCGGCAGCACGGCGTCGATGCGCGGCTGCTCGCCGCTGATCGAGTTGATGAACGGCACCTTGCCGCCCTTGTCGATGATCGCCTGGACGCCCTTCTCGAGCGCCTCGGGGCTGGCCGAGTCGACCATCAGCTGAGCGTCGGTGACGCCCATGACGGTGTCGATGAGCCACTGCAGGTTGTCGACCTCGTCGGTGCCGGCGACGCCGCCGTTCAAGTCGACGAGGTCGGCGCCGGCCTCGACCTGCTCGAGAGCGAGCGCCTTGATGAACTCCGCATCGCGGGCCTGGATCGCCTCGCCGACGGCCTTGCGGGTGCCGTTGATCGATTCGCCCATCAGGAACATAAGACCACTACCTCCACACATCGCTGTCCGGGCCGAACGAGTGTGAAGTATATCCGCGCGGGACGGGGGCTTGCAGCGCACCGCCGATGGCCACCGGCAGGGCGTCGCGGGAGCAGGGGCGACCCGAGCTGCGCCGGCGTCAGGCGGCGTCGGGCGGAGGCACGATCCAGTCCGGGGGCCGACGACGACGGTCGGCCCGGCGACGCTCTTCGGCGACGCCGGACCGCGCAGCGCGGCGCTCGCCGGCGCGGCGGTCCTTGACCACGACCACCCCTCGGCCCCAGAAGAGGCGAGTGAAGTGCTCGTAGAGCAGGTCGCGGGCGGGGCCGGTGACGACGAGCGTGCGCGGCTCGGTCTGGGTGGCGGTCTGCCTCATGGCTTCAGTCTACCCTCCGGGCGCACCGACGAAGAAGATGCCCCGACGGTGGGTGCCACAGCGACGGCCTTCTCGCCCAGCGCGAGCCTGCGATCGATGTCGGCGACGATCTCGGGGAGGCCGGCGATCGAGCGGAGCACGTAGTGCGCGCCGGCCTCCTGCAGCCGGGCGCGAGCGGCCGTGAGCCGCTCCTCCAGCTCCGCAGGGCCGAGCGCCCTCTCTGCGTCCCGGCTCAGACCCACCTCGCTGCCGCCCAGCAGGGTGCCGACGGTCCACATCCCCGCGGCGCGACCTTCGCGGACGTCGAGCACGGTGTCGCCCACCTTCACCATCTGGCCCAGCGGGTAGGTGTCGAGCCGCACCGCGTTCAGGTAGCACATGTGCGGGGCCGGCCGGCCCCGCGGGACGTCGTCGGAGGTGACGACGACGTCGGGCGCGTAGCCGCGCGCCGCCGTCGCAGGGCCGAGCGAGTCCATCAGTCCGCGAGGGTAGCCCGTACAGGAGCCGATCTTGATGCCGCGGCCACGCAGCTCGGCGACGGCCTCCACCACTCCGGGCAGCGGGTCGGCGCGCTCGAGCGCCGCGGCGCCCATCAGTCGCGCCACCTCGTTGTAGACCATGTCGATGTCGTGCTGCGACGGCGCCCGGCCGTACCGGTCCGCCCACCGGGCGACCACCTCCGGGAGGGCGAGTAGGGCGGCGAGGTGGTCGCGCTTGGGGCGGCCCATGGACCGGCGAACGTCGTCCTCGCCGACCTCGACACCGTGCGCGGCGAGCGCCCCGGTGAAGGCCTCGACAGGTGCCATGCAGCCGTAGTCCACGGTCGTGCCGGCCCAGTCGAACACGACTGCCCGAACGCCTTCACGCACGACGCGCACCTCCCTCGAAGTCGTGCTCACCCTACCGGGGCGGCAGCGGCGCCGCGCCCGTCCACCTTCGTCGGGAAGCGGCCGGGCGAGTCAGCACGCGACCGCGTACAGACGCCACTTCTCGGGCATGCCCTTCAGCGCGTGCTCGCCGCGGTCCTCAAAGACGAGGCCCGAGCCGGCGACGAGGTCCTTCACCGTCGAGCTGACGAGGACCTCGGAGGGGCCGGCGAGGGCGGCGACGCGGGCGCCGATGTGGACGGCGATGCCGCCGACGTCGGCGCCCTGGCCACCGTCGGCGCCGTCGCCCATGAGCTCGATCTCGCCGGTGTGGCAGCCGGCCCGCACCTCGATCCCCAAGGGCTTCATCGCCTCGCAGATCGCCTGGGCGCACTTCACCGCCCGCGCGGGGCCGTCGAAGGTGGCGAGGACACCGTCGCCGGTCGACTTGACCTCGTTGCCGCGGTAGCGGGCGATGAGCGCCCGGGTCACCTGGTGGTGGCGCTCGAGGAGCTCGGTCCAGGAGGCGTCGCC
>JAZBOM010000320.1:0-5894 GCA_036351205.1 Thermoleophilia bacterium
GGGCCTCGCTCGCTACCAGCGCCTCCTGCTCGCGCCTGCGCGCCGTGACATCGACGGAGATGCCCATGAGCTGCTCGGGCTCGCCGGTGGCCCCGCAATGGGGCCGGCCCCGCGAGGCGACCCAGCGAACACCTTCATCGCCGGACCCGATGCGGTACTCGACGTCGACGGGTTCGCCGGCGCCCGCGGACCGCTCGACGGCCGCCCGGACGAATGCGCGGTCGTCGGGATGGACCGATGCCTCGAAGCGCTCCATCGTGACGACCTCGTCCGGAAGGTAGCCGAAGATCGCGCGAGCCTTGTCCGTGGCCCAGAAGACGCCTGTACCGTAGTCGAGAGTCCAGAGTCCCGCCTCGGCGGAGTCCGCCGCCAGGGCCAGGCGTGCCTCGCTCTCGTGCAGGGCTTCATCGGCGCGCTTTCGCGCCAGTGCATTGGCGAAGACCTGCGCGACGAGCTGCAGTCGCTTGACCAGCGCGTCCGGCCAGTCGCGCTCCTCGCGAGTGGTGTTGAAGCCGAGGGCCCCGACGGGCGCCGCGCCGCCGACCGAGAGCGGCAGCGTCAGGTTCGACTTGACCCCGAACAGCCGGAGGTTGTCGCGGTCCAGCGCGGCCGCGTCGGGGAACTCATCGAGCGACGCGACGGCGACGATGCGGCCGGCCAGCATCTCCCGCTGCAGCCAGGGGAAGTACTCCTGCGCGCTCATCCCTCGCATCGGGGGCAGCAGGCCCTCGTGAGAGCTATGGAAGTGGGTGAGGACGAGGGGTCCCTCGGCGGCGCCGGCCGTCTCCCACAGCGCCGAGAGGTCGACCCCGAGCACCTCGCAGATGCGGCGCTGAACGTCTTCGATGGCGGGGGCGACGTCAGCCGAGGGCAGGTTGATGAACCGGGAGGAGAGGTCGGCGATCAGCGTCTCGAACTCGAGACGGCTCTCGAGGCGCTCTTCCGGGTGTGGCGCTCCGTCGACCTTGGCCATGGCGTCACGCTACATCATTCGCCGCCCGTCCGGGAGGCACGGCGGCGGCCTCGTAGATTCTCAGTGGCGACCCCCGTAGTTTCCCGAGGTCACAGTCCTGAGGCTCGCGGTTACTGTGCAGTGGGCGCCGGTCTCGCCAGGGCGCCGCAGCGAGCACGTCACCCCCAGGCGACGCCCGGGGGCGGCGCGGACACCAAGCCCCAAGGAGGCACCGCATGACGGCGCACGAGGATCCGCCCTCGCCCTCCGGTCACGACGTACCCGAGAAGAAGCAGACAGTGCCCGGGCTCTACGTGACGTCGCGCGAGGCGTACGAGATGTGGAAGGCAGCGCCCGAGAAGGTCCACATCATCGACGTTCGCACGCCTGAGGAGTACGTGTTCGTCGGCCATGCGGCGATGGCGCGGAACATCCCTCTCGTCTTCATGCGGCGCCAGTGGGACGCGGAGAAGGACGAGCCGGTCGTCGAGCCCAACGCCGAGTTCGTCCCCAGGGTGCAAGCGCTGCACGCTCCCGGCGACACGCTCCTCCTCATCTGTCGCTCCGGCGGGCGCAGCGCCTGGGCGGTCGACTTCCTCGCCAGGGCCGGCTTCACCAACGCCTACAACGTCATCGACGGCACCGAGGGCGACAAGGTCGACGACCCGGGCAGCGCCTATCACGGCAAGCGGATGAGGAACGGCTGGAAGAACTCCGGGCTGACCTGGACCTACGACTGCGATCCGAGCCTGCTGTGGACCGACTGAAGAAGGGAGCCGAACATGCCTGAGACAGAGAGAGTCAGCACCACCGTACCGTTGAACTGGAACGAGGTGTGGTTCACCAACTGCCCGATGGTGTCGGCGAACAACGTCGACCAGGAACTGGGGTGGTGCCGCGAGGAGCTCAAGAAGATCGGCGTCGAGTACGCCTACTTCCGCTCCGCTCGCGAGAACAACTTCTACCCCCACTACATCCACAACCTCGACAACCTGGTCCGCTTCGGCGGCCTCTACCCGCCGATCCACGTCCACGCCGACATGCGCCGGACCGTGCTGCTCGGCGCGACGCAGGTCTACGAGGGCGGCGTGATGATGGTCCGCGCCCGCGATGACATCTTCCGGATGACCGATCTCAAGGGGAAGAAGATCGGCCTGACGAAGAGCCTGAACACCATCAAGACCGACTGGTGGCGCATCCAGGAGCACGCCGGGATCGAGCTCATGCTGCGGATGAACGGCATGACCATGGACGACATCGAGCTCGTCGAGTTCCCGTACCCGGACGACTGGTACGACAAGCCCGAGATGCTGGTCGTGCCGATGAACAACCCGTCGGAGCTGTGGCTGCGGCGCGATCACAAGCACGACTTCGCCTTCCGCCCGCTGGAGAAGGCGCTCCTGGCCGGCACCGTGGACGCCGTCTACAACCAGAGCGGGCCCTTGCAGCAGCTCTCCGAGGCCACGGGCAAGATCAAGTCCATCGAGGACCTCTCCCGCTACCCGGACTGGACTCTGCAGATGGCCAACTGCCCCGCCGTCATCACCTGCACTGACGTGATGGCCGACGAGCACCCGGAGCTGGTCAACGCCTACATGAAGGCCATGGTCAAGGTCGGGCTCTGGGCCAACGCCAACAAGCGCGCCGCCGCGTACATCCTCAACCGGCAGACCTTCTACCTCGACGCCGAGCACACCTACCGGGGCATCAAGCACGTCGACATGGTGCCCAGCCTGAGCGCGCAGAACATGGAGTCCATCAAGATCGGCAAGGACTTCATGGTGAGCCACGGCTACATCAAGCGCGACTTCGAGGTGGAGGAGTGGGCGCGCCCGGAGTTCCTGGAGAATGCGGCCAGGGAAGCGCTCGAGGAAGAGTGGCAGAGAAGGAGCTGGAGCAAGCTTCCTGAGGGAGGCTCACTGGAGGCGCACCCGATACGGCTCGGGTAGTGATGACACCACACGGATCGGAGTAGCCATGAAGGACAACGTCATGGACGAACTGGGGCCGATCGACTACCTGGTCGTCGAGTTCCCCGCCGGCAAGGCGGACTTCTCGGGCGCCATGGCGGCCGAGCTCAAGAAACTGGTCGAGCCGGGCATCATCCGGGTGCTCGACCTGCTGATCATCACCAAGGACGCGGAGGGCGAGATCGACGCCTTCGAGATCCACGACTTCGAGGACGACGAAGTCGGCGCCCTGCGCGAGCTCGGCGCCGAGTACGCCGAGCTGCTCTCCCAGGAGGACGTCGGCCACATCGCCGCCGCGCTCGAGCCCGGCACCGTCGCCGCGGCCCTGGTCTGGGAGAACACCTGGGCGGCGCCGTTCGCCGCGTCGATCCGCCACTCCGGCGGCCAGCTCGTGGCCAGTGGCCGCATCCCCATGCAGGGCATCCTCGCCGCCCTCGAGGCCGACGAGGAAGCCGCTCGAACGGAAGGAGCCTGAGATGCCTTTGGGTCCGGGACGTAGAGGGCCGGGCGTGATCGGCCACCCGGTCGCGCGCACGGCTGCCGTGGTCGGCACCACGGCCGTCGTGGCACACGGCGTCGGTCGCCGGCACGACCGGCGTGACGACCGCCGTGACGACCGCCGGGACCGGCGCGGACGCTGACGCAGACCGCCCGTCGCGCGGCCGCCTCGGTGGTCGACGCGACGGGATGCGCGCGAAGACGCCGGCCGGCGGTCCCCCTCCGGCAGGTCGCGTCTCGCCGCACCGGGGCCGTCTCCGCCTCCCCCTCGGCGGAGGCGGCCCCTGCGGTGCCCGCCTGCGCGGCCCGTCGTCAGGGCCCGGGGTTCCCCGACCGGGAACACGGGTCGAGCGGGGGTGACTATCGGCGGGGATCGGGCGTGCGTCTGGTGGGTCCGGGGGGAGGCGGTGGTGGGCCGCGTTGGATTCGAACCAACGACCTTGGGATTAAAAGTCCCCTGCTCTACCGACTGAGCTAGCGGCCCGGGAGCGCGATTGTACCACCGGGCCCGCAGGGGCTCGGCACTGGGGACTGTACATCGCCGCCCGACGGCTGTAGCGTGCGTTACCATTCGGTCATCGGCGGAGATGATGCGGTGGAGCGACGGGAATCGTCACCATCGCGACGGCCCCAGGAACCGCTACAACGGAGGCACACCATGATGAGAAGGAGAAGGCCGCTCATGCGGGCGGCCGTGGTCGGTGGCACCGCCGCCTACGCCGGCAACAGGATGGCGAAGAGCAGCCAACGGGAGGCTGACCAGAACGCGCAGATCGCGGAGCTGCAACAGCAGCAGGACGCGCAGCAGCAGCAGCAGTACGCGCCGCCTGCTGCGGCCGCACCCGCTCAGGAAGACAGCATCGAGAGGCTGAAGCAGCTCAAGGCCCTGCTCGACCAAGGTGTCCTGACGCAGGCCGAGTTCGACCTCGAAAAGCAGAAGATCCTGCAGAACATGTGAGGACCAGACTGACGACCCACGCGGGAGGAACGACAATGGCAATGGGCCCTGTGCAGGTGCTCGTGGTGGGCTTCGGCGAGGACGCCGAATTCAAGGGCGAGGCGCTCGCCGAGCTGAAGCGACTGCGCGACGCCGACATCGTGCGGCTGATCGACTTGCTGTTCGTGCGCAAGAACACCGACGGCAGCGTGGACAAGATCCAGATAACTGACGACGACGAGCTTATGAAGCTGGGCGCCGTAGCCGGCGCGCTGGTCGGCTTCGGCGCCGCCGGTGAGGAAGGCGCCGAGGCCGGCGCCCTGGTCGGCGCTGCCGCCATGGCCGATGGCGAGCTCTACGACGAGTCCCAGGTCTGGTACATCGCCGACGCGATCCCCGAAGGCATGGCCGCGGCGATCGCCGTGCTCGAGCACACCTGGGCGATCCCCCTGAGGAACGCCATCTGGCGCGCCGGCGGCATGGCCCTCGCCGATGAGTGGATCCATCCGCAGGACCTCGTCGCCGCGGGCATCGAGGCGGCCGAGGAGTAGGGGCAGCGCCGGACACACACGAGACGCCGCGGGGCGGGGGTGAGACGCCCCCGCCTCGCGGCACGCAAGGGGGACCGTGCCCAAGGCGAAAGGACGACGCGAGGACGACGCCCGGACGAGTGCAAACGCACGGCGGATCCTTCGCGTCGCCGAACGTCTCTTCGCGGCGCGCGGCTACCGCAACGTGTCGGTGCGCGACATCGCCGAGGCAGCGGGGGTCACGCACCCCCTGATCTACCACTACTTCGGCTCGAAGCGGGCCCTCTTCGCCGCCGTCCTGGAGAAGAACCAGTCCAGGATCCGTGCCGCCGGCGACCGTGACGTCCCGGTGCGCGAGATGATCCTTGCGCTGGCGCGCGCGAACTTCGGTGAGAGCAGGACGTATCTGCTCTCCCTCACGCGCGCCTTCGCCGAAGGCATGCGGCCGGCCGATTGGCCGGGGGGCTTCCCGGGCGTCGACGCCATCCTCCAACGACTCACCTCCGAGGCAGGAGGCGAAGCCGCCCGGATCGCCGATGACGAGGCCCGTCGGCTGGTCGCCGTCATCGTCGCGATGTCGGTCGGGTGGACCCTGCTGGAGGACCAGATCCTCGAGATCGTCGGCCTCTCGGAGGGCGACCGCGATGACGCCCGCGAGTGCCTCCTCGAGGCCGTCGACAAGGTTATCGGCCCGGCACTCCCGCCGGACCACTCCTGACGCTCGTCTCTCGCTCGGCTCAGCCGCGCAGCGCGGCGCGCCACTCGCTATCGAGCAGCGCGTAGAGCACCTGGTCGTCGCGCGGCGGCGGGGCGCCGCCTGAGGGCGAGGCAGCGCCTGAGCTGCTCACAAAGCGGCCCGCGCGATTCTTGCCCCGTTCGACCGGGAGCACACCCCGGAGCAGGCCCTCGCGACGGAAGCTGAGGGACTCGGCGAGCTGCTGCGAGGCGGTGTTGCCGGGGTACGCCTGCAGCTCGAGGCGCTCGAGGCCGAGCTCCTCGAAGGCCCA
>JAZBOM010000321.1:0-9126 GCA_036351205.1 Thermoleophilia bacterium
CACCCGCCCCGCCGCCTCGACGACCGCGTGCCGTGCCCGGGTGAGGCCGGGTGCTGGGAGCCGGTCGGAGTCAGGCTGAGGGCGATGCTGTGTCCGACGCGGCCGGAGGCGCCGCCTCGACCGTGCGTGGGCCGACGGCGAACCAGCCGCCGGCGCCGTCGCGCTGGACCGGCACGACCGGCGCGCCGCCCCAGAGCCGCGGGCGCAGCCAGTCGTCGTGATGAACGAGGTCCCTCGGCCCAGGGATGGGTCCGTCGCGGTCGACGGCGAGCACGGAGATCTCCAGCGCCTCGAGGTTGCCCACGGCGACCGGGTCGGGGAGGTCGCGCAGCGGTGTGCGGTAGTCGATGAGGCGGCCGCTCCAGCCGTGGGCCGTGAGACCCACGCCGGCGGCCGCCCCGATGATCCCGTCCTCGGTCCCGCCGTGGCCTGAGAGGTGGGCGCCGGCTGCCGCGAGCCGCGCCTCCGCCTGGGTGACCACCTCGAGGGCGGCGCGCCGCCCGAAGGCGATGAGCGCCGGCATGGCGGGCGACTCCGCGGCGGCGACGCAGAGGCCCGGGTCGCTGCCCTCCATCCAGTGCCGCTGCAGGTGGGCGGCGGCGCGGGCGACGATGTCCTCCAGCTCGGCCGCCGACGCGCCGGCGCCGCCGGTCCCGGACGTGCGCTCGAGCACGCACACGGCGGCGCTGTTGTGCGAGGTGTACGGCACGTCGGGATGCACGAGGAGTTGCTGCCGTACGACTCCCCACATGGTCCACGACGACGGCAGTTCGTCGGCGAACCAGCGTCCCACCTTGCCGGTGCCGCGGTCGGCGTCGAGCGTGTCGGTGTCGTCGAAGGCGACGTACACGCGAGGTCGCTGCGCGTCGCTCACGCGGTCACCTCGCGTCGCGGCGGATGCGGCCCGGGGGCGGCGCGAGCGGAGGCCTCGCTGCCCGTCGCGCCGTGGTCGAGGGTCGCGAGCCGCCGGTGTTCGCGCTCGGCGCGGCCGACGACCACGACGACGAGGGCCGCGGCCAGCGCGAGTCCCGCAAGCACCGGCCCGTGCGTCAAGCCGCCTTCGTCGGTCTGGGCGGCGGTCGCCGTGCCCGCGCCCGGGGAGCCGTCGCCGTTCGCGGCCATCGGGTACCCGCTCACCTCCATGGTGCCGCCGTCGCTGACTTCGGCGGTCAGTGCGCCGGCGGATGCGCCCCCGGCGGTCTCGACGGCGGACCCGGTGCCGGTCCCGCCGGCGTCGCTGCCGGTCCCCGAGCCGCTCCCTCCCGAGCCGAGGACGACGCTCGTGCCGCCGGCGGTCGTGGCGTCCGGGTCGTACGGCACGGCAGTCACGGAGGTGTCCGGCGTGGTGTCGTCGTCGCTCGTCGTGACGGCGTCATACGCGATCGAGACGGAGTCGAGGACGGGCGTGAGGCGCAGCGTGCCGGTCACGAGGGTGACGCGGTAGGCGAGCGCGGCGCCGACCGCCGTGACGGGGAGCGTCGCGACGAGGTCGTCGGACAGGGTCGCCGCGCGCCAGGTCTGACCGTCGAGGCTGTACTCGAGGAGGAGTTCGGTGGTCGACGGCCGCACGCCGTCGAGCGTGATCCGCGTCCAGCGCTTGGCGGTGCCCGGGGTGCCGCCGTCGAGCAGGACCGAGGCAGCGGCGGCGCGGGCCGCCACGCCGATCTCGAGCGCCTGGCCGAAGGCCGTGTCGGCGGTGACGAGCGAGCCGCCGAGACCGAGCGTCGCCGCTCTGGGCTCCGCGGTGTCGGTGGCCGTGGCGGTGTCCGGACGTCCGATGACGCCCAGGTCCCAGCGCCGCAGGACGACACCGCGGCGGGAGACCTCGAGCACGCGTCCGTTGTTGGTGTCGGCGATGAGGGTGGCGCCGGTGCTCAGGCGCTCCGCGTAGGTCGGGTCGAAGAGGTGGTCGTCGTCGCTGCCGTACTCGTCGGTGACGCCGAACTGCCAGACGATGCTGTCGGCGGTGAACCCGAGGTTCGGCGCGTCCGGGTCGTAGTCGCTCGCCCGGACCTCGAACACGCGCTGCCCGTCGGCGTCGCAGATCAGCACGTTGCCGTTGGCGAGACGCTGAGGGGAACGCGGTTTCTTCAGGAGGCCGGGGGCGCTCCCGTACGTCCCGTCGAGGCCGTACTGCCAGACGATGCTGGCGGTGGTGAACCCGTGGTCCGGCGCCCCCTCGACATAGTCGTCGTAACGGACCTCGAGCACGCGGTTGCCGCCGTTGTTGTCGGCGATCAGCACGCGGCCGTCGCGGTAGGCGGCGAAGAAGGGGTCGGCGAGCTGGTCCACCGCGAGGCCCGGCGCGTCGGTCTTGCCGTACTGCCAGACGACTCGTTTCTCGGCGTCGACGGCGAACACGCGCGCCGCCCAGCGGTCGGTGATGAGGGTGAGCTCGCGTCCCCCGTCGACGAAGCGCCGGGCGCAGAACGGGCGGACGAGCGCCGGGTCGTCCTCGTAGGTGTAGGTCCACACCGGCGTGCCGCTCGGGGTGATCTCGGCGACGACGCGCCGCTCGCGGTCGGCGATCAGCAGGTGGCCGTCGGCCAGCACCTCGAGGCTGCGCGTGTCGGCCGTGGCGTCAGGGCCCGGATACAGCTGCATGAAGGGCGACTCCGGGCCGAGCACGACGCGTGCGCTCGTCCGCAGGCGCAGCGCCGGGTCGGCCCCGTCGACGAGCTCGAGCGCGTCGGGCAGAGGCGTGAAGGTGAACGGCCGCGCCGGGACGCCCTCGGTGATGGTCGCCGCGGTCGCGGGCGTCGCGCCGAGGAGCCACGCCGTGCCGAGGGCGAGAGACGCGGCGACCATGACGCGGCCGGCGGATGCGAGGACCCGGCGGGCGCGGTGGACCGCGCCCGGCGCGCCGGGCAGGAGGCGCGCCCACGCCGCGACTGCGAGGCGCGGCGTCATCCCGGGTCCTCCGGCGTGAGGCCGGGCGCGGCGGGCATGCCGGGCGGAGGCGCTCCCGACGCGACGGGAGGCGCGAACATGGGGATCCTGCGCAACTCGCGCAGCAGCAGGGCGCCGATGACGCCGGCCAGGGCCCCGAAGACCACGTGGGTCGTCGTGGAGATGCCGAGGCCGAGCACGATGAACCCCGCCGGCAGCTGCAGCGCCAGCGCCACGAGAAGCATCGCGGCGAGCTTGCCGAGATGGGCGACGGCGCCCACGAGGGCTGCCTTCCACAGCGAGGTCAACGGACCGGGCAGCAGGAGGACCATGATCTCGAGCAGGAGGCCGGCGGCGAAGTACTTCGTCCACTCGAACGGCCCCGAGCGCCCCATGCCGAGGAAGGTGGCGACGGCGCCGGCCACGCCGCCGAGCACCACGCCGGCGCCGGGCTTGTCGACGAGACCCCTGCCGACCACGAGGAGCGAGACCCAGAAGAGACCCGAGTGACCCGGCACGTGGATCGGCGTCCGGAGGAACGCCTTGCCGAGCATGGCCAGGTCGGCCACCAGGACGAGCAGGAGCAGGTCCCGCAGGGTCAGCGACCAGAGGTAGGTCGTGCGGTCAGCGAACGGTGATCTCAACGACATCCCGCACCCTCTCGCGCCACGAAAGCGCAGGGCTCACGACCTTGACCGTGCCGCGTTCGGCGAAGTCGAGGACGACCTGGTCGTCCACGTCGTCCGCGGCGAGGACGAGGCGGCCTTCGTCGCGGATCCCCATGCCGGTGATCTCGACCTCGTCGAACCCGCCGCGGACGCCGGCGGCGTCGAGCACGGACAACAGGGTCGGCCCCACCTGCACCTTGCCCTCCGATGTGAACGTGGCCGCCGGCAGGGCCTGCAGCTCGGCGACGGCGAAGGTGTGGAGGAGCTCGCCGTCACGCGTCACCGCGACGCTGTACACGGACGCCGGCGGGCCTTCGTCGCCCGGCCCGCCGCCGGCGATCTGGCGCTCGGCGGCCCACGCGGCCGCCACGACGAGGAGAAGCGCCGCCGCGGCCAGCAGGCCGCGGCGGCGCTTGCTCGCGCGCGTCGGTCGGTCCGTCACGCGTCCGCCCGGGTCAGTAGACGCGCAGGTAGTGCGACGTCGACCAGGTGGCCGCGTGCCGGGCGTCCTCGGGGGCGAAGGCGCGGAGCTTCCACACCCCGCGCGAACCGAGGTAGATCTTCACGCGGTACTTGCTGTAGCTGAGGTAGTCGACGGTCTTGCACCAGGGGGCCTTCTTGAGGATCCACTTCCCGGTCGTCGGGTCCTTCTTGTAGCAGTAGAGCCTGACGGCCTTGTTCCAGCCCGGTGAGTGCCGCGGCTTGAAGGTGCCCGAGACGAGGAAGGTGACGTACTTCTTCACGCTCGTCGGGGCGACCGGGTTCTGCAGGGCGACCTTGGGTTTGACCAACACGTACTCGCTCGTGCTGGCCCCGTACTCATCGGCCCCGGCCCAGGTGGCGCGGAACTTGGTCGCCCGCGTCAAGGCCGGCGTGACGGCGGTGCCGCCGTCGCTCTCCACGGTGGCGAAGGTCGTCCAGACGACGCCGTCGATCGAGCTCTGGACGTCGACGAGGTAGCCGGCCAGTGGGGCTGCGGTATCGTCGGCGAGGTGCACGGTGAGCGTCGTCGTGCCCTTGTAGGGGACGATCGCCGCCACGGCTTCGATCGTCATCGTGGTCGGCACGCGCGGCTGGCCCGTCGCCTGGTTGGAGCGCGGGCCGACGTTGGTGGCTTCGTCCGCGGCGCGCACGACGTAGTAGTAGTCCTCGCCGTTGACGACGTCGGTGTCCTCGTACGACGTGTCGCTCGTCGTGGCGAGGAGGAGAGGCTGCGACGTGTAGGCGATGACGCCGCCGATCGGCGTGGGATCGCTCCAGCGATAGATCCGGTACTCCGTCACACCATGGGCTTCATCGGCGGCGTGCCAGGAGAGCGACACGGCGTCCTTGCCGGAGACGGCCTGGAGACCCGTCACCCTGGCGGGCGGTGTCTGGTCGGCGTTGCCCCAGGCGAGGTCGACGTCGCTGACCACGGCGGCCTGCAGCGCGGCCGGCGGCAGCACCACCGGCCAGACGATGCTCTGCAGACGGACGTCGAAGGCCTCGACCGAGGGGACGGCGAGCGAGAAGTCGCCGGTCGCCCCGGCGGGCCCGAAGTCCTCGTCGTCGACGACCCCGTTGCCGTCGTCGTCGACGCCGTTGAGCTCGGTCCGGTTCAGCGCCCAGATGGGCTCGGTCTGGCCCGAGGGCACGGCGTCGATCCGTTTGGCGCTCGCGCCGCCGGTGGCGATGCCGTTGTGGACCCAGATCGCCGGCGTCGCCCCTACCAGTGTCCCGGAGGGGTCGATCACGGTGACCGCGGGCGGGTCGGTGTTGTTCATCGTCGTCCCCGCGCCACCGTCGACCGGCTGCAGCGAGACGAGGATGTAGTAGGTGCCGCTCTTCGTGACGTCACCGAACTTGAAGGAGAACCACTGGTTGCCGGGCAGGTAGGCGCCGTCGGCGTCACTCGTGATGATGGGGAACTCGACCCAGTCGGCGCGCTCCTGGGCCCAGAGCCCGGTGGACGGGTTCCAGGTGAACCCACGGTTGGCGCTGCCCGCCGGCTCCGGCGTCGGGCTGAGGCGGATCTTCACGTAGTACTGCGTGCTCGGGAGCAGCCAGGGCGTCTCGCCCTCCGCGACCGCCGGGATGCTGAAGCGCAGCGTGGAGACGGAGTGGTCGTTGGCGACGTAGACCGGGTAGTCGTTCTCCTGCGGGCCGCCGACGTAGGTCGTCGCGGCCATCGCCGCCGGGGCGAGCAACGCCGTCGCGGCGATCACCACGAGCGCGATGAACAGCGTGGCCCGCCATCGTGCGCCGGCCGGCGTCGCCCCGGGCGACGTGGTGCGACTGCCTTCGTGCCTCTGCATGGTCCCCTCCTGGGATAGGTGCGCCCGGGACTCCGTGAGCCTCACGCGGTGAGCTGCTCCACGTGGCCGGTGGCGGCCGCCGAGTAGCCTTCGAGGCCCTCGACGGCGGCCGGGAACTCCGGGGTGCGGATGCACGCGACGAGCGCCTGGAGCCGCTGCTCCTCGAGGCGTTCGCGCGGGATGACCAGGTCGTAGCGCTCCTGGTAGAGCGGGATGAAGTCGAGGTCGTGGCGCCGGGCGGCGACCTCGAGGCCGACGCCGGCGTCGGCGAGGCCCGCCGCCACGAGGTCGGCGACCTCGTCGTGGGTGAGGGCGTCGGCGCCCGGCGTCGTCAGGGCCGAGGCCGGGATGCCCGCTTGCGCCAGCAGGGCGTCGACGCGCACGCGCGTGCCGGAGCCCGAGTTGCGGCTCACGAAGCGCGCCCGCCGGGCGGCCACCGCGGCCAGATCGTCGAGCTCCAGGGGGTTGCCGGGCGCGACCATCAGGCCGGCGCGGCGGTCGGCGAGGGTGACGAGCGTGAGCTGCCGGCCCGGGAAGAGATGGCGGACATGCGAGTGATCGGCGCCGCCGACGGGGTCGGGCAGGTGGCAGCCGCAGCAGTCGCCGACGCCCTGGCGCAGGGCGATGAGACCCTCGAGGCTGCCCATCGCGAGGTTCACGAGGTCGAGGCCGTCCGGTCCCCGCCCGAGGTGGTCGGCGAGCAGGTCCAGCGCCGGGTCGTCGCTGCCGACCGCGACGACGATCGTGCGCTCCTCGTCCTCGGGGAGCAGGACCAGGCTGACGGCGAACGCCCGCCCGGTCGCACGGTAGTACTTCTCGGTGTAGCCCTTCTCCTTGTGCTCGCCGGCCGGCTCGACCAGCCCGGCCTGCTCGAGAGAGAGGACGTGATGACGCACCCAGGCCGGATGGTGGCCGAGAGCCTCGCCGAGCTGCGTGAGCGTGCCCGGCCGGCTCATGAGCCGGCGCAGGATCGCGAGGCGCTCGGGGCGGGCGAGCACCTTCAGGGTCGCGACGTCGGTGATGTGACGGACCTTGTCCATAGACGCTAAGGGAAACCTTAGTACGACGAAGCATCATTCCCGGGCGCCGTGCCGTCAAGTCGGCGCGAGGCCGCAGGGTCGGTTGAGCCGGCGGGCGTGAGGGGACAATCAGGACTGAAGTACTCCGTCTACTGCGTGAAGGCACCGTGAGCGACGAGCAGCGCACGACCGGCGCCGGTGAGCCGCGCTCTGCGCCGGCGTCGCCGGAGGCCAGGCGCCACGGCGCCCCGCGGCACAGCCGGCGCCGCTTCATCAAGGGCGGCGCCCTGCTCGCCGGGATCGCCGCCCTGTTCGCGCTCGTGCGCGCCGCCGGTGTCCGCGGGCCGGGCGGCGGCGGGGGCACGGGCGCCTTCGACCTGCTCACCAGCTTCCCCGTGCGCAGCATCGAGGACGAGCCCGAGACGTCGCCGGCGGAGTGGGTCGTCGAGGTCGACGGGCTCGTCGAGCGGCCGCTGCGTATCGTGCGCACCGACTGGGCGCGGCTGCCGCGCTTCGAGCAGACCGTCGACTTCCACTGCGTCGAGGGCTGGAGCGTGCCCGACGTCGGCTGGGGCGGCGTCACGCCGGCCGTCCTGCTCGACGAGGCCGGCGTCCGCCCCGAGGGCACGCACGTCGTCTTCCACGCCGCCGGCGGCGAGTACATCGACAGCCTGCCGATGGATCTCGTGCGGCACCCGCAGACCGTCCTGGCCGACGCGATGGACGGCGAGCCGCTCGAGCGCAAGCACGGCGGCCCCCTGCGTCTCGTCGTGCCGGCGCAGCTCGCCTACAAGAGCGTGAAGTGGGTCACGCGTCTCGAGGTCACCGACCGGCCCGTGCAGGGCTACTGGGAGGAGCGCGGGTACCCGATGGACGCGCCGATAGGCAGCAGCGGGCGCCCCTCGGGGACGCAGCCGCGCGGCTGAGCCCGGAGCGCGGCCGGCGGCCAGGCGTCCGCCACCGCCGGCCGCGCCCCGGGCTCAGAAGTCACGCCGGCCGCGCCCCGGGCTCAGCGTCCGCCTACCGGTCGAACGCCGCGCGCCCGCCCTCGCGGCGCCGTCGCCGCCCCCGAGTCAGCCCGGCAGGCGGTCGTCGAAGTACAGCACCCCGGGGAACGGGCGCAGGCAGTGCCTGTGCCAGTTCGCCTGGCAGTAGGCGCCCACGCAGGGCAGGGCGACGATGTCGCCTTCGTCGAGGGGCGGCAGCGGCGCGTCTTCGGCGAAGATGTCGGGTCCTTCGTTGATGTGACCGGTCACGGTGTAGCGCCGCTCTGCGGGCGCGTCGGCAGCACGGCAGAGCACGACGCCGGTGGGCTCGTGGTAGACGAACGCAGAGTTCATGATGTTCCAGCCGCAGTCGAGGCCGGCGAAGACGGCGCTGCCGTCGCCGGCCGCGCTCCTGTCCTCTACGGTGACGACCTCGGCCAGCAGGACGGCGGCGTCGGTGCTGAAGAACTCGCCGGGCTCGACGGCGATGGTCACGCCGAGCGGTCCGAGGTGACGGGCGAGCACGGCCGCGTACGCGGCGAGGTCGAGACCATCGTCCGCGTCCGTCGTCGGGGCCGAGAGACCGCCGCCCATGTTCACCTCGGTCACGGGGCAGCCGAGGTCGAGCAGGCGCCGGGCGATCGCTGCGACCGCCGCCGTCGCCTCCTCGAACCGGGGCAGCAGCGACGTGCGCAGCTCATGGGCGAGATGCACGTGCACGGTGTCGAGCGTGAGCGCGTACGAGCGCGCCACGGCGACGGCCTCTTCGAGGCGCTCCGGGTAGACGCCGAACTTCGTCGGCCGGTCGCCGGAGTACGCGTGCGTCGCGTTGTCGGGGTCGACCGCGCTGACCCGAGGGTTCACCCGCAGCCCGACGGCGGTCCCCGGCGCTCGCCGACCGTACCGGTGGATCTGGGTGAGCAGGTCGAGGTTGACGTGCACGCCGTGGCGCAGGATCACGTCGAGGTCGCGCTCGCTCACGTTCGTGCCCGTGTAGCTGATCTCGGAGGGGAGGAAGCCGTGGGCGAGACCGTGCTCGACCTCGCCCGGCGAGCAGACGTCGAGGCCGATCGCCTGGGGCGAGCCGGGCGGTCCGAAGGCGCGGAAGCGGGCCAAGGCCTCAGGTTCGCGCTGCGCCTTGAGCGCCGCGCGGATGCGGAACGGCACGCCGCCCGCGGCCAGCGCGTCGTGCAGCGCCTGTACGTTCTCGTCGATGCGCTTCAGGTCGTAGACGTAGAGCGGCGTGCCGTGCTCGCGGGCCAGGGCCTCG
>JAZBOM010000322.1:0-5230 GCA_036351205.1 Thermoleophilia bacterium
CGCGCTCGTCGGCGCGGCCGCCACGGCCGTGACCGGGGAGGCGGCCGCCTCCACCGACGGGCCGGCCCCGAAGGCCAAGAACGTCATCGTCATGATCAGCGACGGCTGGGGCTACAATCACATCGCGGCGACCGACTACTACGTGGCCGGGAAGCTTCGCGCGCAGCCGTACGAGCGCTTCGGCGTGCGCACGGCGATGAGCACCTACTCGTTCTACAGCGCCTACGACCCGCTCCAGGCCTGGGGCCTCTTCGACTACGTGATGTCAGGCGCGACCGACTCGGCCTCGGCGGCGACGGCGATGTCGACCGGGTCCAAGACGTACGACGCGGCCATCGGCGTCGACGTGAACGGCGAGCCGCTGCTCCACGTGGCGGAACAGGCCGAGGCCCTGGGCAAGGCGACCGGGGTGGTCAGCACCGTGCAGTGGTCGCACGCCACACCCGCCGGCTTCGTCGCCCACAACCCGAGCCGTAACGACTACGCCGGCATCGCCGCCGAGATGATCGACGACAGCGCGACCGACGTGATCATGGGCGCGGGCCACCCGATGTTCGACGACGACGGCGTCGAGCAGGCGGCGGCGATCTCGTACAAGTACGTCGGCGGCGAGGCCACGTGGAACGCCCTCCTCGCCGGCACGGCCGGCGGCGACGCGGACGGCGACGGCGACGCCGACCCGTTCACGCTCATCCAGACGCGTGACGAGTTCCGTGCCCTGGCCGCGGCCAAGGAGACCCCGGCGCGCGTCTGCGGCACCGCGCAGGTCTACTCGACGCTGCAGCAGAGCCGTTCGGGCGACGATATGGCTGACCCCTTCGTCGTGCCGCTTACGACCTCCGTCCCCACGCTCACCGAGATGACGAAGGGCGCGCTCAACGTGCTCGACGAGGACGAGGACGGCTTCTTCCTCATGGTCGAAGGCGGCGCCGTCGACTGGGCAGGCCACGCGAATCAGCCCGGCCGCCTCATCGAGGAGCAGATCGACTTCAACGACGCCGTACGTGCCGTCTCGAAGTGGGTCCGCAAGAACAGCAACTGGGGCGAGACGCTCCTCATCGTGACCGGCGACCACGAGACCGGCTATCTGTGGGGTCCGGGCTCCGGTCCGACGGCCGACGGCCAGGGTGTCTGGCTGCCCATCGTCAACAACGGCGCCGGCACGCTGCCCGGCATGCAGTTCAACAGCGGGAACCACACGAACTCGCTCATCCCACTGTTCGCGAAGGGCGCGACCTCGGGGCCGCTGCGCGCCGCCGCCACCGGCGTCGACCCGCTGCGCGGGGCCTACCTCGACAACACCGACATCGCCAAGACCATCTTCTCGGTGATGGACTGACGCTGCTCTTCTGACAGCCCCCCGCTGTCGTCACAGTGACGGGCGGGGCGGCCGCAAGGCCGCCCCGCCCGTCCCGCATCTCGGATCGCGTTCGTCCACTGGGGCACCGGGTCGCTGGGCGTGCCGTCGGGTCCTCGGGGGCCCGGGGTCGCGCCGTGCGACACGGGCATGGTCCCCGTGTGCCCCCGGTCGGCTTCGGGACGGACACGGCTGCCGCAGAACGGGTACGTTCGCGATCGAGGAGCGGCGAGGAGGTGGGGCATGCTGAGTCTGAAGCGGATCATCGGGGCAGCGGTAGCCGCGACCGACGGGGAGGTGGGCGCGCTCCGCGACGCGTACCTGAGCGAGCAGGATTGGGTGGTGCACACGCTCATCATCGAGCCCACGGCGATGGAGCGCACGGTCCCGCTGGCGCTCAGACCCGCCGCGGTCCACCGCGTCGACCCCGGCGGGGGCCACGTCGAGCTGACGCTGAGCCTCGCCCAGGTCGACGAGGCCCCGGCGGTCGATCTGCGGCGCCCGCCGGGGCGCGCGGCCGAGTCCGGCGGGGCGGCGCCGGGCGGCGAGGGCGGTCTCGACGCGTCGCGGGAGGAGCGGCCGCCATCCTCGGCCTCCTACTCACCCAGCGCCCCGTGGGGGCCGCCGGCGACCATCGGTGACGAGGTGCTCGGAACGGCCGGGGAGGACTCCGACGCCGCCGCCCGTCCGGGCGGTGCCGGGCCGGCGGAGACTGAGGAGGCCGCGACGGACCGGCCGCGCGGGTCGGGGCAGGAGACATCCGCACTCGCCCGGGAGGAGCGGTCGCACAGCGCACGCGGCATGATCGGCCACACGGCGATCGCGACCGACGGCGAGGTCGGGACCGTCGACGACCTGCTCGTCGACCCCGAGTCCTGGCGGGTCGACTTCCTGGTCGTCGCCATCTCCGGCTGGGTGTCCGGCATCCACGCGCCCGTCGCGAGCGCCGACGTCCGTCGCGTCGACACGGGCGGGGGCACCGTGCATCTGGGACTGGCCGTCGAGGAGGTCAGGGCCGCCGCCCCCCGCGACGGAGCGCCGTCGGGCTGCTGATCGCGACGCCCGTCGGGGCGCGTCCCGGCTGTCTCAACCGGGGCGCACGCCCAACGTCACCGGCAGGCGCAGCTCCTCACCGTCGCGCTGCACCGTGAGCTCCCACCGATCGCCGGGCGAGGCCTGCGCGACGGCCGCTCCAAGCTCTTCCATGCCCTGCACGGGCTCTCCGTCGATCGCCGTGACGACATCGCCGCCGACGATGTAGGGGATGCCCTGCACGAGGACCTGGCGGTCGCCGCCGCGCAGCCCGGCGGACCCCGCCGGACCACCCGGCACGACCTCGGCGACGAGCACACCGGCGGCGACGGGCAGGCCCAGCGTCTCGGCGAGCCCGGGCGTCAGCGTCTGGCCCTGGATCCCGAGATAGGCGTGCTCGACGTCACCTTCCTCGACGAACTGCCGCAGCACCTCGGCCGCAGTGTTGACCGGGACGGCGAACCCGAGCCCGGTGAAGCCGCCGGTCGTGCTGGCGATCTGCACGTTGACGCCGACGACGCGCCCGTCGGCACCGATGAGGGGACCGCCGGAGTTGCCCTGATTGATGGCGGCGTCGGTCTGGATCCCCTCCGGGATGATCGCACCGTTGGGGGCCTGCAGGTTGCGGCCGACGCCGGAGACCACGCCGGAGCTCAGCGAGAAGGAGAAGCCCAGCGGGTTGCCGATGGCGATGACCGGCTGCCCGACCAGCACCGCGTCGGAGTCGCCGAGCGGGATCGGCTCCACCTCGACCTGGCCGGGGTCGACGCGCAGCACGGCGATGTCGGTGCTCTGATCGACGCCGACGACCTCGGTGGGGACCTTCTGCTCGGTCTCGCCGCGCAGGAAGACGACGTCGACGCGGTCGGCGGTGACGCCGTCCGCCGTCACCACGTGGGCGTTGGTGATGATGTGACCCTCGTCGTCGGCGACGAACCCGGAGCCGAGGCCCCGGCCTTCGCCGCCCGGTGTATCGAACTGGGCGAGGACGAGCACGACGCTCGGGGAGGACTCCTGGTACAGGGTCACCGGGTCGAAGTCGCCCGCCGCGGTCGCCTGCGGCGTGCCGGCCCGATCGTCGCCGTCTCCGTCGCCGAAGTCGCCCACGACCACGACGACGACCGCGACGAGGACGACGACGCCGACCGTCAGCGTCGCCAGCCATTTGCCCATCGTCTCACCTCCTTCGCTGCCGCTCTTTCCATCGCGTTCTGTCACGCCCGCCGCTCGGGCGCGCGTCCCGGTCTGCCTGATCGTCGCGCCCGCCGACGAGCGTCCTCATCCCGTTCGCTCGCGGCCGGGCGGCCGCCCGGGCTCCCGGTACGGGACCGGGATGAACTCGACCGAAGGCCGGCGCTGCGCGGCCTGGGGGTAGAGGCTCATGAGGTCGTACACTTCCGCGGGGATGCCTTCGCGCACCGGCAGGCCGAGATCCCGGGCGCGCTCCAGGCCGATCGGGAAGTCGTGCGTCCAGCGCCCGTCGCTGAGCGTCGTCGCGATGCGCTCGGCCTCCTCCTCCGTGTGGCCCTGCGCCATCAGGTCGCGGGCCGCTTCGCGCGCCTGGACGATCGCCTTGCCCGCCATGTCACCGAGGATGAGGGTCTCGTCGTCGCGGTTCGGGTTCGGCTGCTCGAGGGCGCGCAGGATCGAGGCCGCGGGGTAGTAGCCGCGCTGGACGCTGCCGAGCTGCGGGTCCACCGGTCCGAGCACGGCGTCCGGGTCCATGAGGATCTCGTCGGCCGCCAGGGCCACCAGGGTCCCGCCGGACATCGCGTAGTGCGGGACGATCACCGTCACCCTGCCGGAGTGCCGCCGCAGGGCGAAGGCGATCTGATCGGAGGGCAGCACGAGACCGCCCGGAGTGTGCAGGACGAGGTCGACCGGCATCTCGTCCGGGGTCAGCCGGATCGCCCGCAGCACACGCTCCGCGTCCTCGATGGTGATGAAGCGGGTGAGGGGGATGCCCAGCAGGCTGACCATCTCCTGGCGGTGGATGAGCGTGACGACGCGCGAGCCGCGCTGCTGCTCGATCGCACGGATGAGCCGCTGCCGGCGGCGCCGCAGGGAGCGGCGCTGGAGCAGCGGCGTCAGCAAGAGGGCCACGACGAGCACGGCGAGTGCGAACCAGAGGATCTCCATGGTCGCTGTCTACCCCGTCGTCGCGACGGGCGACCCTGTGGCCGCGGCCGCTACCGCCATTGCCGCCCGCCCGCGGCGGCCGTATCATCGCGGCCGAGACCGCCGACTCGAGGAGGGGCCGCATGGGACTGATCCAGTTCGAGCGCAGCGTCGAGAAGGCAGGGTTCTTCAGCCCCTTGGCGGGCATGGACTACGCCGAGCAGACGGTCGTCGTGCGCCGCGACCCGCTGACCGGCATGACCGCCGTCTCCTCGTCCGAGCTCGCGGCGAAGGAGGAGATGTTCTACGGCACGACCGACTGGGCTCACGCCGAGGATCTCGCGCGGCGCTCCCGGGAGGGCTGCTTCTTCTGCCCCGAGAAGGTCATGGAGACGACGCCGCGCTACCCGGACGAGGTCGTCGAGGGCGGGCGTCTGCAGCGCGGGCGGGCGCTGGTCTTCCCCAACCTCTTCCCGCTGGCTGCCCTCCACGCGGTCGTCACCTACCCCGAGCACCACTTCCTGCGCGCGTCGGAGTTCACCCCCGACCTGCTCGAGGAGGGACTCGGCGCGGCGGTCGACTTCGCCGGCCGCGCCGAGCGCGCCCACCCGGGCCTCGAGCACCTCGAGGTGTGCTGCAACTACATGCTGCCCGCCGGCGCGAGCCTCGCGCACCCGCACTTCCAGATCTTCGGCGGTCCCGGCGTTCCCTGGCTCGTGCGCC
>JAZBOM010000323.1:0-2991 GCA_036351205.1 Thermoleophilia bacterium
CGCCGCGCCGCCCGGCGCCTCCGCCGGCCCGTCGCGACGCCGCCCGCTGGTACAATCGCCTCGTCTCAGGCGGCGACGACGAGGAGGTGACCGTGGACCTGCGGACCCTGGCGGCCGAGCGCACCCTGCTGCTCGACGGCGCGATGGGCACCCAGATGATGGCGCGCGGCGTGCCCGGCGGCACCCCTCCCGAGCTCTGGAACCGCGACCGGCCCGACATCGTCGAGGCCGTGCACCGCGACTACTTCGCGGCCGGCGCCGACCTCGTGCACACCAACACCTTCGGCGGCACCCGCCCCAAGCTCGAGGCCCACGGCCTCGGCGCGCGCGCGGCCGCGCTCAGCGAGGCGGCCGCGCGGCTCGCGGTCGCGCTGCGCGACCGCGAGTTCCCCGGCCGCCTCGTCGCCGGCGACATCGGCCCCACGGGCCTCATGCTGCCGCCGCTCGGCGACGCCGACCCGGCGGCGCTCCGTGAGGCCTTCGCCGAACAGGCCGAGGCCCTCGTGCGCGGCGGCGTCGACCTGCTGCACCTGGAGACGATGTTCGACCTCGGCGAGGCGCTCGCCGCCGCCGAAGCGGCGGTCGCCGCCTCGCGCGGTCGCCCCGTCTGCTGCTCGATGACCTACAAGCCCGCGGCGCGCGGCTACCGCACGATGATGGGCGTGAGCCCGCAGCAGGCGGCCGAGGCGCTGCTCGGGGCCGGCGTCACGCTGGTCGGCTGCAACTGCAGCATCACCGCCGACGCCATGGGCGACCTGGTCGCCGACCTGCACGCGGCCGCCGGCCTGCCGGTGCTGGCGCAGCCCAACGCCGGCCAGCCGCGGCTCGAGGGCGAGGTCACGGTCTACGACGAGACGCCGCAGCACTTCGCCGCCGTGGTCGCCGGCTTCCCCTCCCGGGGAGCCGGCCTCGTCGGCGGCTGCTGCGGCACCACGCCGGCGCACATCGCCGCGCTCGCCGCGGCACTCGGCCGGGCGCCTGCCCCCGCCGAGTAACGCCCGTGGTCCTCCAGGCCTTCCTCCTCACGCTCTTCGCCGGGCTCGCCACGGCGATCGGCAGCGTCATCGCGCTCTTCGCCAAGCGCACCAACACGCGCCTGCTCTCGATCGCCCTCGGCTTCTCCGCCGGGGTGATGATCTACGTCTCGCTGGTCGAGATCCTGCCGAAGGGGCAGGACGCCCTGGCCGAGGAGTTCAGCGGCGACACGGCGGGTTGGCTGGCGATCGTCATGTTCTTCGCCGGCATCGGGCTCATCGCCCTGATCGACCGCCTCGTGCCCTCCTACGAGAACCCGCACGAGGCACGCCGCGTCGAGGAGATGCCGGACTCGCCGGCCGACATCCCCCAGGACAAGCGCCTGCTGCGCATGGGCCTGATGTCGGGGCTCGCCATCGCGCTGCACAACTTCCCCGAGGGCCTCGCCACCTTCGTTGCGGCGCTGCAGGACCCGACCCTCGGGCTGACGATCGCGATGGCGGTCGCGATCCACAACGTCCCCGAGGGCATCGCCGTGTCGATCCCCATCTACTACGCCACCGGCAGCCGCCGCAAGGCCTTCGTCCTGTCGGCGGCGAGCGGCCTGTCGGAGCCGATCGGGGCGCTGGTCGGCTACTTCCTCCTGCGCGCCGTGCTCGGCGACATGGCGATGGGGCTGCTCTTCGCCTTCGTCGCCGGCATCATGGTCTACGTCTCGCTCGACGAGCTGCTGCCGACGGCACAGGAGTACGGCGAGCACCACCTGGCGATGGGCGGGCTGGCGGCCGGCATGGCCGTCATGGCCGCCAGCCTCGTGCTCTTCCTCTGAGGCCCGGCCGTGCGCGGATGCGCGTGAGGCCCGGGCTCGCCGCGGCGAGCCCGGCCTCACGCGCTCACTCGGAGACGGCCTGATCCCTCGTCGTCTCAGCCCCGCGCCGCCGATCGGCTCCCGGCCTACCCCCGGGCCGCGAACACCGCCCCGACCGTGTCGATGATCAGCCGCGTGGCGTGCAGCGCCGTGAGCTGCCCGGGGCCGTCGTAGGCCGGGGCGACCTCGACCATGTCCAGGGCGATGACGTTCACGCGCGCGCAGACGGCGCGCAGGATCGCCTTGGCCTCGTAGTAGGTGAAGCCGCCGGGCTCGGGCGTGCCGGTGCCGGGCGCGATCGCCGGGTCGAGGGCGTCGATGTCGAAGGTCACGTAGGTGTCGGCGCCGGGCTCGAGGTGGGCGACGAGCTCCTCCGGCGACATGAGCTTGGCCTCCTCGCACCAGAAGAGGTGGGCGCCGCGCTTCGCCATGAGGTCGAAGTCCATGTCGGGGCCGTAGAGGCCGCGCAGGCCGTACTGGGTGATGCCGGTGAGGAGGCCCTGCTCGTCGGCGCGGATCATCGGGTTGCCGTGCGTGTAGCGCTGGCCGCCCTCCTCGTCCCAGTAGTCGGTGTGGGTGTCGAAGTGGACGAGCTGGAAGGGCTTGCCGCCGCGCGCCGCGTGGACGGCCATCATCGCCGGCAGGGTCACCGAGTGGTCGCCGCCGAGGACGACGGGGAAGAGGCCGGCCTCGACGATGGGCGTGAGGCGCGCGCCGACGGCGGCGTGCCGGTCGTCGACCGGCTGCGTCGGCCCGAGGACGACGTCGCCGGCGTCGACGAAGCGCACCCCGCCGAGGATCTCGCGCGCCGTGCCCTCGCCGAGCTCGACGTCGAGGTACGCCTCCGTGCCGGTACGGTAGGCCCAGAAGGTCGAGATGTCGCGGATCGCGCGCGGGCCGAAGCGCGCCCCGCTGCGCGAGGTCGTCGCCTCGTCGAAGGGGATGCCGAGCACGGCGATCTCGCCGTCGTCGAGGGTCGGCTCGGGGACGTGCGGCGCCTTCAGGAAGGTCGCGATCCCCGCGTACGGCATCTCGCCGTTGCCCATGTCGTCCTCCTGCGTCGATCGGTGAGGCGGGTCGCCTCTCACGAGGTGAAGCGCGAGTCGGAGCGTGGCGAGGGCGGCGGGCGGCGCCGGAGGCGCCGCCCG
>JAZBOM010000324.1:0-15463 GCA_036351205.1 Thermoleophilia bacterium
CGTCACGCCGGTGTACAAGGCGGTCGACACCTGCGCCGCCGAGTTCGCCGCCGAGACGCCCTACTTCTACTCGACCTACGAGCAGGAGAACGAGGCCGAGCCGGGGGAGAGGCCCCGAGTGGTGATCCTGGGCTCGGGGCCGAACCGCATCGGGCAAGGCATCGAGTTCGACTACTGCTGCGTGCACGCCGCGCTGACGGCGCGCCGGCTGGGCTACGAGGCCGTCATGGTCAACTGCAACCCCGAGACGGTCTCGACCGACTACGACGTCTCCGACCGGCTCTACTTCGAGCCTCTGACCTTCGAGGACGTCGCCAACGTCTGCCGCAACGAGTCGCCCGAGGGGGTGATCGTGCAGTTCGGCGGCCAGACGCCGCTCAAGATCGCCGCCGCGCTGGCCGGTGCGGGCATCCCGATCCTCGGCACCCCGCAGGCCTCGATCGACCTGGCCGAGGACAGGGGCCGTTTCGGCGAGCTGCTCAAGGAGCTCGGCATCCAGTGTCCGCCGTACGGCCTGGCGGGTACGGCGGCCGAGGCGCGCGCCGTGGGCGACGAGATCGGCTACCCGCTGCTCGTGCGTCCCTCGTACGTGCTCGGCGGCCGTGCGATGGAGATCGTCTACACGGCCGCCGAGCTCGAGCAGTACATGGCCACGGCGGTCGCCGTGAGCCCGGGGCGCCCGGTGCTCATCGACCGCTTCCTCGAGGACGCGATCGAGGTCGACGTCGACGCGGTCGCCGACGGCGAGACGGTCTACGTCGGCGCCGTCATGCAACACGTCGAGGAGGCCGGCGTGCACTCCGGCGACTCGGCCTGCGTGATCCCCTCGATCAGCCTCGGCGAGGGCACCCTCGAGAAGGTGCGCCGCCAGACGACGCAGCTCGCCCTCGCCTTGGGCGTGAAGGGGCTCATCAACGTCCAGTTCGCCTACCAGAACTACCAGCTCTACGTGCTCGAGGTGAACCCCCGGGCCTCGCGCACGGTGCCCTTCGTGAGCAAGGCGACGGGGGTCTCGCTGGCCAAGGTCGCGACCGAGGTCGCGCTCGGCCGCAGGCTGGCCGACATGGACCTCCCGGCGCGCGCGGTGCCCGAGCACGTGAGCGTCAAGGAGGTCGTGCTGCCGTTCGCGCGCTTCCCCGGCACCGACAGCCGCCTGGGCCCCGAGATGAAGTCGACCGGCGAGGTCATGGGCATCGCCGAGGCCTTCCCGGCGGCGCTCGCCAAGGCGCACAGCGCCGCCGGCGCGCCGCTGCCGCTCGAGGGTGCCGTGTTCCTGTCGGTCTGCGACAGCGACAAATCGGCGGCGACGATCCTCGGCCAGCGGCTGCACGCCCTGGGTTTCGCGATCCTCGCCACGCGCGGCACGGCGCGCGCCCTGCAGAGCCTCGGCGTGCCGGCCACCGAGGTCAACAAGGTGCAGGAGGGCGAGCCGCACGTGGTCGGGCTGATCCAGAGCGGCGCCGTCGACCTGGTGGTGAACACGCCGTACGGGCGCGGGGCGCGCAGCGACGGCTACGAGATCCGCACGACGGCCGTGCAGCGCGGGGTGCCCTGCATCACCACGCTGGCGGGCGCCTCGGCGGCGGTCTCGGCGATCGAGGCCGCACGGCGCCCGCGGGTCGCCGTGCGCTGCCTCCAGGACCTCCACGGGACGGCTTGACGCCATGATGGGGCACGATGAGGATGGCGGTGGGTCGGCGCGGACTCGGAGGGACGCGGCGGCAGGCGGGCGTCAAGCTCGCGAGCGATGATGACGCAGCGGACGACGGAGGCGGGGCGACCCCGATGACGGTCCACGGCAGCGCACACGAGGAGCACGCGGAGCACTGGGCCGAGACGGTCGCCTGCCGCGTGGTCGCGGCGCACTCGTTCGGGGCCTTCGCCGCCGTCGAGGTCGTGGCCCCGGCGATCGCCGCCGCGGCGGCGCCGGGGCAGTTCGTCATGGTGACGGTGCCGGCGGAGGGCTTCTTCCTGCGCCGCCCGCTGTCGCTGTTCACCGTGCGCGACGACCGCGTCGGCCTGCTCGTCGAGGAGCGCGGGCCGGGCTCGCGCGAGCTGGCGAGGGTCGCGGTGGGGGAGACCCTGGAGATGGCCGGCCCGCTGGGCACGCCGTTCCCGGTCGAGGGCGTGACCTCGGGGCTGCTCGTCGGCGGCGGCATCGGCTGCGCTCCGCTGCAGTACCTCGCCGACGAGCTGCGGCGACGCGGCGCTCTCGTCACCGCCGCCTTCGGCTTCAGGGACCTGCGCCAGGCGCGGGCCGCGGCCGCCTTCGACATCGAGCGTCTGTGGCTGGCGACCGAGGACGGCAGCGTGGGTCGCCCGGGGACCGTCGTCGACCTGCTGGCGGGCGTCGACGCCGCGCCCAACACGGTGGTCTACACCTGCGGGCCCCTGGCGATGGTCGCCGCCGTGCAGCGCTGGGCACATGAGGCCCGGCTCGGCGGCTACGCCTCGCTCGAGGCGCACATGGCCTGCGGCACGGGTTCCTGCCACGGCTGCGTGGTGGCGACCACCGAGGGGTACCTGCGCGTCTGCAGCGAGGGCCCGGTCTTCGCCCTCGACACGGTGGTGGCGCCGTGAGCGCCGGCAGGCCCGAGCGCCGCCCGGGCCCGGCCCCCGCTGCCGCGGGGCGCTCGGCCGCGGCGCCCGTTCCCGAGGAGGGTGTCGACCTGCGCGTGAGCCTCGGGCCGGTCGAGCTCGAGCACCCCCTGGTCGACGCCTCCGGTACCTTCGACGCCGTCGAGTACGCGCGGCGCGCACGGGGCGACTTCTTCGCCGCCTTCCCGTACGCGGCCTACGTGCCGAAGACGGTCACCGTGGAGCCGCGCGCCGGCAACCCGCCGCCGCGCGTCACCGAGACGGCGGCGGGGATGATCAACGCCATCGGGCTGGCCAACCCCGGGGTCGACGCGTGGCTCGGGTCGCTCTCCGAGCTCGAGGCGCTGCGCCAGCCGATGCTCGTCAGCGTCGGCGGCAACGCGCCGGAGCACTACGCCGCCGTCGTGCGCGCCGTCGAGGCCTGGGCGGCCGGCCGGGCCGGGGCACGGCCGGCGGTCGCCGGCTACGAGCTCAACGTCTCCTGCCCCAACCTGTCCGGAGGCCTGCTGATCGGCGCCGAACCGGCGGCCACCGCCGAAGTGGTCGCCGCCGTGCGCGCCGAGACCGGACGCCCGGTCTTCACGAAGCTCACGCCGAACGTCACCGACGTGCTGCCGGTCGCCGCGGCCGCCCTCGAGGCCGGCTCGACCGGGCTCGCCCTCGTCAACACCTTCAAGGCGCTGGTGCTCGAGCCGAAGAGCCTGCGACCCTTCCTCGGCAATCGCACCGGGGGACTCTGTGGGCCGGCGATCAAGCCCATCGCCCTGCGCCTGGTCGCCGAGGTGGCAGCCGCCTTCCCCGGCGTGCCCCTGGTCGGGATGGGCGGCGTCGTCTGCGGCCTCGACGCCCTCGAGTTCATCGCCTGCGGGGCCACCGCGGTGGCCGTCGGGGCGGCCAACTTCAAGGGCGTCGAGGTGCCGCGGCGCATCCTCGCCGAGCTCCGCCGCGAACTGGCCGCGCGAGGCTTCGCCGGCGTGAGCGAGGCCCGTGGCGTCGCCCTCGCCGGGGCCTGAGCGGCGACGCCGCCAAAACTCCCGCAAAGGGCGGCGTTTGCCGGCCGGACCGGCAGTTGAACTCGACGCCCCTCTTCCATATACTGCCGACCGTGCCCATCTCCGCGAAGTCATCGAGCAGCGCCCCCGCCCGTTCACTGAGCCAGCGCATGGAGGCGCTCGCGCGCGCCAACGACATCCGTTCGCGCCGCGCCGCGCTCAAGTCCGACCTGAAGCACGGCAAGGTCGCGATCACCGACGTCCTCGCCGCGCCGCCCGAGTACCTGATGACCGCCAAGGTGCTCGACGTCCTCATGGCGGTCCCCAAGTGCGGCAGGGTCAAGTCCGCGCGCATCATGGAGCAGTGCCGCATCAGCCCGAGCAAGACGGTCGGGGGTCTCTCCGGCCGCCAGCGCGGCGAGCTGCTCGCCTTCTTCGGGCGGTGAGCCATCCCCCTGGTCTTCGTCATCTCGGGGCCGTCGGGCGCCGGGAAGGGCACCGTCCTCGCCCGCGTCCGCGAGCGTGTGGCGCGCCTGGAGTGCTCGGTGTCGGCGACCACGCGGCCGCCGCGGCCCGGTGAGGTCGACGGCAGGGAGTACCGCTTCCTGAGCGAAGACGACTTCGAGCGCCGCGTGCGCGAGGGTCGCTTTCTGGAGTGGGTACACTACAGTGGTCACCGGTACGGCACGCTGCGTGACGACGTGGAGTCGCGGCTCGCCGCCGGCGACGACGTCGTCCTCGAGATCGAGTTGCAGGGCGCCCGCGCGGTGCGCGCGGCCCTGCCGGGCGCGATCGCGGTGTTCATCGCGCCGCCGTCGCTGGCCGAGCTGGCGGAGCGGCTGAAGGGCCGCGGCACCGAGGGCGACGCCGCCATCGCCCGGCGGCTGCACATCGCCGAGGGCGAGGTCGCGGCCGCCGGCGAGTTCGACCATATCGTCGTCAACGACGACGCCGACCGGGCGGCCGCCGAGGTGGCCGCCATCATAGAAGCACGGAGAAAGGACAGCGGGTGGACAAGCCACGCATCGACGAGCTCCTCCCGCACGCAGGCGGGTCGCGGTACGCGCTCGTGATGGTCGCCGCCAAGCGTGCGCGTCAGATCAACTCCTACTACCACAGCCTCGGTGAAGGTCTCATGGGCGAGGGGGAGACGCTCACTCCGCCGCTCATCTCGACGCGGAGCACGAACCTCCTCACCATCTCGCTCGAAGAGATCGCCGACGGCCTGCTCGAGTCGACCGCCGTCGAGTGACGCGGCCGTGACCGGGGCGGGCGAGCAGAGCGGCGCCCCGGGCCCCGGCCGGCGGGTGCTGGTCGGTGTCACGGGGGGCATCGCCATCTACAAGGCGGTCGAGCTCGTTCGCGGGCTCGCCCGCGAGGGCTTCGCGCCGACCGTCGTCACGACCGCGGCGGCGCGCCGCTTCGTGACGCCGCTCACCTTCGCCGCCGCGTCGCGCGGTCCCGTCCTCGACGACGAGAGCGCCTGGCAGGCGACGGGCGGGTGGTTCGAGCACATCGACGCGGCCCGCGAGGCCGACGTCATGGTCGTGGCGCCGGCCACGGCGAACACGCTCGCCAAGATGGCGGCCGGCATCGCCGACAACCTTCTCACCGCCGTCTACCTGGCCTTCCGCGGCCCCGTCATCGTCGCGCCGACGATGAACTGGGCGATGTACGAGCACCCGGCGACCCAGGACAACCTGCGCCGCCTCGCCGGGCGCGGCGTCGAGGTGCTGCCGACCGGGCGCGGCGAGCTCGCCTGCGGCGAGGAGGGTCTCGGGCGCATGGCCGAGCCCGAGGCGATCCTCGCCGCCGTGCGCCGCGCCTTCGCCGCCGCCGCCGAGGGGCCGCTGCGCGGCCGGCGCGTCGTGGTCACGGCCGGCGGTACGCGCGAGCGTATCGACGCCGTGCGCTACGTCGGTAACCGCTCGAGCGGCAAGATGGGCCGCGCCCTCGCCGACGAGGCCTACCTGCGCGGCGCCGAGGTGACCCTGGTGGCGACGCACCCGGTCGAGGGTGCGTCGTACCCGACGGTGCCCGTCGAGTCCGCGGAGGAGATGGCGGCGGCCGTGCGCGAAGCGACCGCGGCCGCCGACGTGCTCGTGATGGCGGCCGCCGTCGCCGACTTCAAGCCGCGCGAGGCCGAGTCGGGCAAGATCGAGCGCGGCGGCCGCGAGACGCTCCACCTTGAGCTCGAGCGCACGGTCGACGTGCTGGCCGCCGCGGCCCGGCCGGGGCTGCTGCGCGTCGCCTTCGCCGCCGAGGCCGGCCCGCGGATCGACCGGGCGCGCGAGAAGAAGGCGGCCAAGGGCGTCGAGCTGCTGGTCTTCAACGACGTGCTCGCCGAGGGCGTCGGCATCGGCGCCGACGACAACGAGCTCACGATCCTCACCGGCGACCGCGAGATCCACGTGTCGCGGCGCGACAAGCGCGCCTGCGCCGCCGCCGTGCTCGACGCGGTCGAGGAGGCCCTGACATGACTGCACCGTCGCGCGACGCCGTCCTCGCCCTCGTCGAGGCGCGCGTGGCCAACGAGAACACGCGCCGCCACATGCTCGCCACCGAGGCGATCATGCGCTCCCTCGCCGCTCGCCTCGGCGAGGACCCCGACGTCTGGGGTCTCGCCGGCCTCGGCCACGACCTCGACGTCGAGGGCACGGAGGGCGACTTCAGCAGGCACGGCTCGCAGGCCGCCGAGGCGCTGCGCGCGGCCGGCCTGCCCGAGGCCGCCGCGCACGCCGTCGAGGCGCACAACCCGGCCACCGGGGTCGCCGCCGAGTCGACCCTCGACGTCGGCCTCATCGCCGCCGACCAGCTCAGCGGGCTCGTCACCGCGGCGGCCCTGATCCGCCCCGACAAGCGCCTCGCCGAGGTCAAGCCGAAGTCGGTGCGCAAGCGCTACCGCGAGGGGGCCTTCGCCCGCGGCGTCGACCGCGAGTCGATCGCCCGCTGCGGCGAGCTCGGGCTCGAGCTCGACGAGTTCCTCGAGCTCGGGCTCGTGGCGATGCAGGGCGTCTCCGCCGACCTCGGCCTCTGAGGGCGTCGCCGATGGACCCCGCGCCGCGGCGCGTGCCCTCCTTCGACGCCGAGAGCGAGGCGTACAGCCTCTTCCGCCGCGGCGTCGACCTCCTGCGCGAGCGGCGGCCCGCCCAGGCGGCGATGCTGCTCGGGCAGGCGCTCCGTCTCGAGCCCGGGCGCAACTCGATCCGTGAGGCGCTCGGCCGTGCCGAGTACGCCCTCGGGCGTTACGAGGCGGCGGCGGAGCACTTCGCCGCCGTCGCCGGAGACGCGCCCGACAACGACTACGCCCGCTACGCCCTCGGGCGCTGCCTGCTGCGTCTCGGGCGCAGGGAGGAGGGGCGGGGGCAGCTCCGCCTGGCGCGCGCCCTGCGGCCCCAGAGCGACCTCTACCGCGCCGCCCTCGACGAGCTGGACTGACCGCGGCGGGAGCGACGCGCTGGAGCGTCACCGGGCCGAGTCGAAGAGCCGGAGGCGGGCCGGAGTCAGACCGCCCCGGGCGCCGGGGCGCCGCCGGCGCCGGCCGGCGACCCCAGGGCCTCCGGCCCCACGTGCGCCATCTTCAGCAGTACGGCGATGCGCTCGTCCACGGGGGGGTGCGTGGCGAAGAGCGCGCCGGTGTGCTGCCGGCGCAAGGGGTTGGCGATGTAGAGGTGGGCGGTCGCGCGGTTGGCGGTCTCGAGCCGGCCGGTGTCGCCGGCGATCTCGTGCAGGGCGCGGGCGAGCCCGAGAGGGTTGCGCGTGAGCTCGACCCCGGAGGCGTCGGCCAGGTACTCGCGGCGGCGCGAGATGGCGAACTGCACGGCGGCGGCGGCCAGCGGCGCGAGGATCGCGAGCAGGAGCGCGACGATCATCATCAGCCCGCCGCCGCTCGAGTCGCCGCCGCGCCGGCGCCCCATGCCGAAGAAGGTCGAGCGCAGGAAGAAGTCGGCCACGAGGGCGATGATGCCGACGAGGATCCCCACCAGCGTGGCGAAGCGGATGTCGTAGTTGCGGATGTGGGACATCTCGTGCGCGACGACGCCCTGGAGCTGCTCGCGGTCGAGGCGCTCGAGGAGGCCGCGCGTCACGGCCACCGCCGAGTGGGCGGGGTCGCGGCCGGTGGCGAAGGCGTTGAGCGCCTCGTCCTCGATGACGTACACCGCCGGCGGCTGCGCGAGGCCGGCGGCGATCGTCATCTCCTCGACGACGTTGTAGAGGCGGGGCTCGTCGGCGTGGGTCACGCGGCGGGCGCTGCTGACGGCGAGGACCATCTTGTCACCGGTGTAGTAGCCGATGAGGCTCCAGGCGATGGCGACGACACCGAAGACGCCGAGAAGGCCGAGGCCGCCGGTCTGCTCGCCGGTCCAGGCCAGGCCGAACACGTAGCCGACGAGGGCGAAGAGCGCCACGATGATCCCCATGAGGAGCCACGAGGCGCGCCGGTTGCGGGCGATCTGCTCGTACATGGTTCCCTAGCGCTCGTCCCGCTGCCGGTCCGCGTCACGCGAGCCGCGGGCGCGGCCTCGCGGGTGGCGGCCGGTCACCGCAGGTCGACCTTGGGCACCTCGCGAGCGGCCTCAGGCGCCTCGAAGTACTGGCGCGCGGTGAAGTTGAAGAGCCCGGCGACCAGGTTGGACGGCACGGTCTGGATCTTGTTGTTGTAGGTGAGGACGCTGTCGTTGTAGAACTGCCGCGCGAAGGAGATCTTGTTCTCGGTCGCGGTCAGCTCCTCCTGAAGGCTCATCACGTTCTGGTTCGCCTTGAGGTCGGGGTAGTTCTCGGCGACCGCGAAGAGCGACTTCAGGGCATCGCTCAGCATGTTCTCGGCCTGGGCCTGGGCCTCGGGGCCGCGCTGCTCGGCGGCCACCGCCATGTTGCGCGCCTCGGTGACTCTGGTCAGCGTCTCCTGCTCGAACTCCATGTAGTCCTTGACGGCCTCGACCAGGTTGGGGATGAGGTCGTGCCGGCGCCTCAGCTGTACGTCGATCTGGCTCCACGAGTTGTCGACCTGGTTGCGGCGCTTGACGAGGCTGTTGTAGATCGCGACCAGGGCCAGCACGACGACCGCGATCACGACGAGGACGATGATGACGATGAGGGTCACGCGCGCTCCTTTCGGGGTTGGACGCTCCGCAGGTAGTGTACGCCGCCGTGAGCGGGCATCCTGTGTACACGTTGTCCGCCTTGGACTACCCTAGGAGGCGCATGTCGTCACGTACCCGCGATCTCGTCCTCAGCCTGGCGGCGGTCGCCGCCCTCGTCGCTCTCGCCGCCGGCGGCTGGTCGGTCGTCCGCGCCCGGGCGGAGGGGAGCGGCGCCGTGCAGTCGCCGGCGCCGGTCATCGTGCCGACGCCCGACCCGTCGGCGAGCGAGGCGCCGCCCGCCGAGCCCCAGTACGAGACCTGGCTGGTCGGCAAGGCCGTGGGTGAGGTCGTGGTGCGCAAGAGGCCGTCCGACGACGCGGCGGTCAAGGTGCGCCTCGAGAAGCGCAACTACCACGACTACCCGACGGTCGTGCTGGTCGACACCGCGCGCACCGTGGACGGGGTCACCTGGCACCGGGTGTGGCTCTCGGTGCGGCCCAACGGCAGCCGGGGCTGGGTCAAGGAGGGCCAGCTCGCCTTCTACACGACCGCGTCGAAGATCGAGATCGACCTCTCCGAGCGCCTCCTGCGGGTCTACCGCCGCGGCGAGCTGCGCGGCGAGTACACGGTCGCGGTCGGCAAGCCGGCCCTGCCGACGCCGACCGGCTTCTACTTCGTCAACCAGAAGCTGGAGCCCGCCGACCCTGGGGGTGTCTACGGGGTGCTGGCGCTCGGCATCAGCGCCTTCCAGCCCGACCTCGCCGACTGGCCCAACGGCGGGCCGGTGGCGATCCACGGCACGAACCAGCCCGAGCTCATGGGGCAGGCGGTGAGCCACGGCTGCGTGCGCATGCGCAACCGCGACATCCGTGAGGTCGGGCGGCTGGTGCCGGCCGGCAGCCCGGTGGTGATCAGCGAGTAACGGCGCGCGGGCGCCCGCCCCGCCGGGGCGGCGCCGGGTCGAGTCGTGTGGGCGGGCGCGTCGCGCCCGCCGGTCTCACCAGTAGTCGCCCTGGATCAGGCGCATGTCGTGCGCCTTGCACTTCGGGCAGGTGTACGAGGCGGCCTTCTCGAGGAAGAAGAGCTGGCTGCCGCAGTCGGGGCAGTCGAACTCGTCGACCATGAGGTCGGCGCCGGTGAGGTCGACCTCGCGGATCGTCCCGCACTCGACGCAGTACGCGGGCATGCAACGCTGGCGCGGGTCGTTGACGCTGACCCCCCAGCGCACCCGCTCGGCCTTGTAGCCGCAGGCCCTGCACTCGAACGTCGTGTACTCGCCCATGCTCGGATCACGCCTCTCTGACGCGCACAATGACGCGGCGGCGCCGCGTCGACTCAACCGGGGATATCGGCAGGATCCCCCCGCTCATTGAGGGCTCCCGGCGTTGTGAGGCGGCGCCGGGCGGTGCTATACTGCCTCCGTCAGGCAACACGCGCGGAGAGATCTGTGAAAGTCGGTGCGCAGCAACCGGCTTTTGTTTTTGTAGGGAGCGCGACATGCGGCGCAGCAGGCAGGAGCTCGAGGCCGCCGTCGAGGCGGCGCTGGCCGAGCCCTTCGCCGAGGTCGAGGTCGTCGATCTCGAGCTCAAGGGTGAGCGGCTGGTGGTGTACATCGACCGTCCCGGGGGCGTCGACCTCGACCTCTGCGCGGCGGTGACCAGGGCCCTCGACGAGTTGCGCGAGGAGTTCGCCCTCGAGGTCTCGTCGCCGGGGCTCGACCGCCCGCTGCGCAAGCCGGCCCACTTCGCCGCCGCCGTGGGCCAGGAGGTCGCCGTACGCACGGTGGCGCCGGCCGGGGGCCGCCGTCACTTCCGCGGGCGGCTGGTGAGCGTCGACGAGACGAGCGTGACCGTCGAGCTCACCGACGGCGGCGGTGAGGCAAGGCTCGAGATGAGCGATATCGCGCGCGCCCACGTGGTGTACGCGTTCGACAGGTGAACCGGAGGCCGTTGTGAGCAGAGAGATCATCGAGGCGCTGCACCAGATCGAGAAGGAGAAGGGGATCGCCTTCGACGCCCTGCTCGAGGCGCTCGAGGACGCCCTGCTCTCCGCCTACCAGAAGACGCCCGACGCGGTCGAGCACGCCAAGGCCGAGGTCGACCGCGAGACCGGCGACATGAAGGTGTACCAGCTCATCTTCCCCGACCACATCGACGTGGAGTCGCTCAAGGTCTACCAGGAGAGTGCGGGCGAGGCCGGCCCGGCGGAGAACCGCGAGGACTGGGTCCTCGACCTCTCGAGCGTCGACATGAGCGAGGTCGAGCGCATCGACGTGACCCCCGACGACTTCGGCCGCATCGCCGCGCAGACCGCGAAGCAGGTCATCATGCAGCGCATCCGCGACGCCGAGCGCGACCTGATGTTCGAAGAGTACGTCGACCGCGTCGGCGAGCTCGTCACCGGGGTCGTGCAGCAGAGCGACGCGCGCTACACGCTCGTCGAGCTCGGCCGCGTCGAGGCGCTGCTGCCCAAGAGCGAGCAGATCGAGACCGAGCACTACGAGCACGGCGCCCGCGTCAAGGCCGTGATCGTCAAGGTCGAGGACTCGACCAAGGGCCCGCAGGTCATCCTCTCGCGCAAGAACGAGCAGCTCGTTCGCCGGCTCTTCGAGATCGAGGTGCCCGAGATCGCCGACGGCCTCGTCGAGATCCGCCAGGTGGCGCGCGAGACCGGCTACCGCGGGCGCGACGGCAAGCCCGTGCCCGGCCGCTGCAAGATCGCCGTGATCTCGCACGCCGACGGGGTCGACCCGGTCGGCGCCTGCGTCGGGCCGCGCGGCTCGCGCGTGCGCATGGTGGTCAGCGAGCTGCGCGGCGAGCGCATCGACATCATCCCCTACCACGACGACGCCGCACGCTACGTCGCCAAGGCGCTGTCGCCGGCGCGCGTGCGCGAAGTGCTGGTCGACGACGAGGACCAGTCGGCGACGATCATCGTGCCCGACGACCAGCTCTCGCTGGCCATCGGCCGCGACGGGCAGAACGCGCGCCTCGCGAGCAAGCTCACCGGCTGGCGCATCGACATCCGCAGCCAGCAGCAGCAGGCCGAGGCCGAGGCCGACATGGACTTCGCCGAGGAGGAGGGCGTGGCGGGGCAGTGTATGGCGGTCACGGCGACCGGCAAGCGCTGCCCCAATCAGGCCGTCGGCGGCTCGCGCTACTGCAGCATCCACGCCGACTACGTGGAGCCCGAGGCGCCCGCGACAGAAGCTGCGCCGGGGCCCCAGGCGGAGGCGGCGGGCGAGTCCGGCGAGACGCCGGCAGCCGACGGCGCGGAGCCGGAGGCGTGACACCATGGGCGGGCCGGAGCGCCCCTGCGTCGGCTGCCGCCAACGCAGGCCGCAGGGCGACCTGATACGATTCGCCCTGCGTGACGGGCAGCTCACGCTCGCCGGGCCGGCCGCGCCCGGCAGGGGCGCCTACGTGTGTCCCGCGCAGAGCTGTCTCGAGGCGGCCCTCGGGCGACGCGCCTTCGCGCGCGCCTTCCGGGGCCCCGTGACCATCGACAAGGCGACCGTGCACGAGTTCGCGGTCGCCTGCGAACAGAGAAAGGCGGTGAGGTGAGTGGCCAAGAAGCGCAAGGTCTCCGACATCGCCCGCCAGCGTGGTACGAGCGTCGACGACGTCCTCGCTCACCTCAAGAAGGCGGGCATCGAGGTCGTCGACGGAGAGGTCAGCGTCGACGAAGAGGCCATCGAGAAGGCGTACGCCGGGGCGACCCCGGCACCGCGCCGTCGCGGCGGCCAGGGCGGCCGCCGCCGGCGGGTCATCATCGACGCCGGCGCCGCGCGCCGCGGCGGCCCGCAGGGCGGCGGCGGCCAGCGTCGCGGCCGCCGCGGGCGCGGCGAGCCGCGCGAAGCGGCGCCGCCCACGCCGCCGCCGATCCCGAGCGGCCCGGTCAAGATGCCGTCCGGGGCGAGCGTCAAAGAGATCTCCCAGCTCCTCGGCATCTCCACCGCCGAGATCATCAAGACCCTGATGGGCTACGGCGAGATGGTCACCATCACGCAGTCGCTCTCCGACGAGGCCATCTCGGTGCTCGCCGGCGACTTCAGCCGCGAGATCGAGATCGTCCACGCGGCCGACGAAGAGGCCGCGCTCGAGACCGAGGCGGTCGACGCGCCCGAAGACCTCGAGCCACGCGCCGCGGTCATCACCGTCATGGGGCACGTCGACCACGGCAAGACCAGCCTGCTCGACGCGATCCGCGACACCGCCGTCGCCGCCGGTGAGGCCGGCGGCATCACCCAGCACATCGGCGCCTACCAGGTGAGGCACCAGGGCAAGCTGGTCACCTTCATCGACACCCCCGGTCACGCCGCCTTCACGGCGATGCGCGCCCGCGGCGCCAAGGTCACCGACATCGCCGCCATCGTGGTCGCCGCCGACGACGGCGTCATGCCGCAGACGATCGAGGCCATCGACCACGCCAAGGCCGCCGGCGTCCCCATCCTCATCGTGGTCAACAAGATCGACAAGCCCGAGGCCAACATCGACCGCATCAAGCAGCAGCTCACCGAGTACGCCCTCGTGCCCGAGGAGTGGGGAGGGGACACGATCTTCGTCGAGGCCAGCGCCAAGAAGCGCATCGGCCTCGAGAACTTCCTCGACATGCTGCTCCTGGTCGCCGAGGTCGCCGACCTCAAGGCCAACCCGAAGACGCAGGCCAGCGGGTTCATCATCGAGTCCCGCGTCGACCCGGGCCGCGGCGTCGTCGCCACCGTGCTCGTCAACCGCGGCACCCTGCGCGTCGGCGACGCCATCGTCGCCGGCGGCGCCAGCGGCCGCGTGCGCGCGATGCGCGACTTCAAGGGCGAGACCCTCACGAGCGGCGGCCCGTCGACCCCGGTCGAGATCATCGGCTTCGACGAGCTGCCGATCGCCGGCGAGCTCTGCCGCGTGGTCAAGGACGAGCGCGCCGCGCGCGCCCTCGCCGGCCGGCGCGCCAGCCGTCTCAAGACCGAGCGCCTGGCGCGCGAGCGTTCGCTCACCCTCGACGAGGTCTTCGCGCGCATCGCCGCGGGCAAGGTGCTCGACCTCAACCTCGTGGTCAAGGCCGACGTGCAGGGCAGCCTCGAGGCGCTCTCCGACGCGCTGCTCAAGATCCAGCACCCCGAGGTCAAGGTGCGCATCCTGCACTCCGGGGTCGGCGGCATCAACGAGTCCGACATCATGCTGGCCGCGGCCTCCGAGGCGATCATCATCGGCTTCAACGTGCGCCCGAGCCAGGCCGCGCAGACGCTCGCCGAGCAGGAGGGCGTCGACGTACGCACCTACCAGGTCATCTACAAGGTGACCGAAGACGTGACCGCCGCCCTCATGGGCATGCTCAAGCCCGAGTACCGCGAGGTCGTCCTGGGCCAGGCCGAGGTGCGCGCCACCTTCAAGGCGTCGAAGGTCGGCACCATCGCCGGCTGCATGGTGACCAACGGGATCATGCAGCGCGGGGCGAAGGCTCGCGTGCTGCGTGACGACGTCGTCGTCCACGACGGTCGCATCGGCTCGCTGAAGCGCTTCCAGGAGGACGCGCGCGAGGTCCAGGAGGGCTTCGAGTGCGGCATCCTTCTCGACGGCTTCAACGACGTCAAGGAGGGCGACGTGCTCGAGGCGTACGAGACCCGCGAAGTCGCCCGTGAGGTCTGACGCCAGCATCGGCGTCCTGCTCGCGGACCTGCACTTCCCCGGCACCCGATCGCTCAAGGAGAAGCGTGGCCCGCTGAGGTCGTTGCGCGACGTCGTGCAGCGGCGCTTCAGGGCGTCCTTCAGCGAGGTCGGCGGCCAGGACACGTGGCAGACCTCGCGCGTCCTCATCGTCCTCGCGGCCTCGTCGCGGCGCCAGGCCGACGAGCAGCTCGCCGAGGTCGACCGCTACCTGCACGGCCTCGAGGGCGACGTCCGCGTGGTGCTGCGCACCGTCGAGGGGGTGGAGAGCCTGTGGGACATCGCCTCCTGAGGATCAACGAGCGCATCAAGGAGTCGGTCTCGGCGGCCATCGTCGAGCGCCTCAAGGACCCGCGCGTGGGGTTCGTCACCGTCACCGGGGTCGAGACCTCTCCCGACCTCCGGCACGCCAAGGTGTTCGTCAGTGTCCTCGGCACGGCGAAGGAGCGCGAAGCGACCCTCGAGGTGCTGCGGCAGGCGCGCGGCGTGTTGCAGGCCTCCATCACGACGGGCCTGCGCCTCAAGCGCACCCCGCAGATCGAGTTCGTCTACGACCCGACGTCGGTCAACGCCCAGCGCATCGAGAGCCTGATCCGCCGGGAGGCGGCCGAGCTCGAGGCGCGCGGCGGCGCGGCGGGGGAGACCGAGGCGGACGTCGACGAAGCCGGGCCGGCGGACGCCGGCGAGGACGCGCTCGACGCCGTCGAGGACGCGTCCGACTCCCGGGCGGAAGCTCACGACGGTGACGGGGTCGCGTCCGGCGGCGGGCGGGAGGCGGGCGCGTGAAGGCGCTGGCCGCCGACCTCGCCGCCGTCGCGCGCCGCATGCGCGGCGAGCGCCGCGTCGCCCTCGCCGTGCACGAGCGGCCCGACGTCGACGCGCTGGGCGCCGCCGCCGGCATGGCCGACCTCTTCGCCCAGCTCGGCGTCGAGGCGACCCTGCACGTCGTCGACGAGCCCGAGCTGCCGGCGGCCGACGTCGCTCTCGCCGGCGTTGCGGTGGCGACGCAGGCGCCGCCCGCCGGCACGCCGCTGTACGCCCTCGACAGCGGGAGCGTGCCGCGCCTCGCCCTGGGGGTCGAGACGTGGGACGGCCCCATCGTGAACATCGACCACCACCACGACAACAC
>JAZBOM010000325.1:0-2775 GCA_036351205.1 Thermoleophilia bacterium
CGATCGGCGAGGGACTCGACGCCGGCTTCGCGACCCTCAGGGACCACGCTGCGGCGACCGGGGCCGAGACGTCCGGGCCGCCCTTCGTCTTCTCGCCGGACTTCGGCAAGGAGCGGTTCGACCTCATCATCTGCACTCCGGTCGCGGCGGGCGCCGTCGCCGGCGAGGGCATCGCGCTCGAAGAGATCGCCGGCGGCCACGTCGCCTCGGTCACGCACCAAGGCCCCTACACCGAGGTCCCGAAGGCGTACGAGGCACTCTTCAAGTGGGTGGAGGAGAACGCGCGCAAGCCCGCCGGCCCCGCTCGCGAGACCTACCTCAACGATCCCAAGGACACGCCCGAGAGCGAGCTGCTGGTCGAGATCGCCTTACCGCTGGCGTAGAAGGCGCGGCGCGGGGGTGCCGCCCCGCTCGAGGAGGCGGCACACCTACTCGCCGGCGGCGTCATTGCCCGCCGGCAGCCGCTCCCTCAAAGCGGACTCCCGGGGGTCAGGGCACGCCCGGCGCGGGCCTTGTGGCCGCCCGAGGACGTGCGCTAGTCTGCCCCAACCGTGCCGCCGGGAGGATCCGAAAGCGCGCCACCGCGCCCGTCGCTGCACGGGGGAGCCGGGCACCCGAGTCGAGGGAGACGTCATGGCCGAGTCACTCGCAGCGATCCTGCCCATCGCCATCGGCGTCGTCCTGAGCCCGCTCCCCGTCGTCGCCGTCATCCTCATGCTCTTCTCGCCTCGGGCGAGAGCCAACGGGCTCGCCTTCCTGGCGGGCTGGGCCGCCGGGCTGGCGGCGGTCGGCGCGCTCACCCTGCTGCTCGCCTCGACTCAGGACATCGAGCAGGGCGGCACGCCGGCGCGCTGGACCCTGGCCCTCAAGCTGTTGCTCGGGGCGGGGCTGCTGTTCCTGGCCTACAGGTCCTTCGAGAAGCGGCCGCGCGAGGGCGAGCCGACGTCGCTCCCGGGCTGGATGCGCGCCGTCGACGCGTTCACCGCGCCGCGTGCGCTCGGTCTCGCCGCCCTCCTCTCCGGGGTCAACCCGAAGAACCTCCTGCTCACCGTCAGCGCCATGACCGGCGTCGCGCTCGCGGGCCTGCCGGCCGGGCAGAGCATCGTCTTGCTCGTCGTGTTCGTCCTGGCGAGCAGTCTCGGCGTCGCCGTGCCGGTCGCCTACGCCCTGCTCGGCGGCGAGAGCGCGCGGGCGACGCTCGACGGCTGGAAGACGTGGCTCGCCGCCCACAACGCCGTCGTGATGGCGGTCGTGCTGCTCGTCCTCGGCGTGAAGGTCTTCTTCGAGGCACTGGCGGGCCTCGTCGGGTGAGTCGGGCAGGGCGACGAGCGAGTCCCGGCCCGCCGGCTCTGCGGTGCGAGTGAACGCCCCTCGGCCGGCCGGGGACGGCGAAAGCACCGAGGCGCGCCTGCGGCGCTGGTCGCGACAGGCCGTCCCCTCCCTGCCCATCAAGGACTGGCTGCCGCGCTACGAGCGACGCTGGCTGCGGCCCGACGTGGTCGCGGCGGCGGCCGTGTGGGCGGTGCTCGTGCCCGAAGGCATGGCCTACGCGTCCCTCGCCGGCCTTCCGCCCGAGGCCGGCCTCTTCGCCGCGCTCGCGCCGCTCGTCCTCTACGCCGTCCTCGGCACCAGCCGGCAGCTGACCGTCGGGCCGAGTTCGGCGGTCGCCGCCTTCTCGGCGGCCGCCATTGCGCCGCTGGCGGGCGGCGACCCTGCGCGCTTCATCGCGCTCTCGGCGCTTCTCGCCCTCATCGCCGGGGCGATCCTTCTCGTCGCCGGCCTCGCCCGGCTCGGGTTCGTGGCCGAGTTCTTCGCGCGGCCGGTGCTCACCGGGTTCGTCGCCGGGCTGGCTCTCGTCATCGGCGTCGGCCAGGCCGACAAGCTGCTCGGCGTCGAGGGCGCCGGCACGACGTTCTTCGGCAAGCTCTGGGACCTGCTCCGGCAGCTCGACTCGGCGGACCCGACGACCCTGGTCGTCGGGCTCGCCGCCCTCGGGCTCATCTTCGGCCTTCGGGCGTTCGCCCCCAGAGTCCCCGGCGCGCTGATCGCCGTCGTCCTGGGGGTCATGGCCGTCGGGGTCCTCGGTCTCGACGAGAGCGGCGTCCACATCGTGGGGGACATCCCCGGTGGTCTGCCCGGCTTGACCGTCCCGAGCTTCGGTCTGTCCGATGTGACCACGCTGATGCCGGAGGCCGTGGCGCTGGCGCTCATCGCCTTCGCCGAGTCGGTGGCCGGCGCCCGGGCCCTCGCGGCCGCGCACGGGTACGAGGTCGACGCCGACCAGGAGCTCGTCGCCCTCGGGGCCAGCAACCTCGGCGCCGGTGTGCTGCAGGGCTTCATCGTCGACGCCAGCCTCTCCCGCTCGGCGGTCGCCGACTCCTCAGGGGCTCGCAGTCAGGTCTACGGCATCGTCCTCTTCGTCTTCGTCGTCGTGACGATGCTCTTCCTCCTGCCCCTGTTCCACGACCTGCCCGAGGCCGTGCTCGGGGCCATCGTCATCGCCGCCGTCGCGCACCTCGTCGATGTCCCGGCGTTGCGCCGGCTCTGGCGTATCGACCGCACCGACTTCCTGCTCGCCATCGCGTGCTTCGCCGGGGTCCTGTTCTTCGGCATCCTCATCGGCCTGCTGGTCGCCGTGGTGGTGTCGCTGCTCGCGATCGTGTATCGCGCGTACCGGCCGAGCAGCGCCGTGCTGGGCCGCGCCCCGGGGGCGCTCGGCGACGAGAGCCTCCGCTACCGCGGCGTGCAGGACCACCCTGAGTACGAGACGTTCCC
>JAZBOM010000326.1:0-4660 GCA_036351205.1 Thermoleophilia bacterium
CGGCGCGCGCGGCCGTCACGACCCCGGGCCGCGAGCGGGTACAATGCCATCCACACACCGTTTCGACGCACGGACGCGACGCACGCCGCGGACTGGGACGCGATGCACGCCGCAGACGGGGACGCGAAGCACGCCGCGGACGGGGACGCGACACCATCGGTGGACGGACATGGGGGGGCCATGACCACGACGTCAGGGACGGACCGGCAGACGGGCACTCCGATCGCGCTCGCCGAGCGCTACGGGGCCCACAACTACGCACCGCTCCCGGTGGTGATCGAGCGCGGCGAGGGCGCCTACGTCTGGGACTCCGACGGCACGCGCTACGTGGACTTCCTCTCCTGCTACTCGGCCCTGAGCCACGGCCATCGCCACCCGCGCCTCGTCGCCGCGATGAAGCGCCAGCTCGACCTGGTCACGCTCACCTCGCGGGCCTTCCACAACGCCGAGATGGGTCCCTTCCTCCAGGAGCTCTGCGCGTACTGCGACATGGACATGGCGCTGCCGATGAACACCGGCGCCGAGGCCGTCGAGACGGTGCTCAAGGCGGCTCGCAAGTGGGCCTACGAGGTCAAGGGCGTGCCCCGGTACGAGGCCGAGATCATCGTCTGCGCCGACAACTTCCACGGGCGCACGATCACCGCCGTGTCGCTCTCCACCGAGGAGCTCTACCGCGAGGCCTTCGGGCCGTTCACGCCGGGGTTCAAGGTCGTCCCGTTCGGCGACCTCGAGGCGCTCGAAGCGGCGATCACGCCGCACACCGCCGCCTTCCTCGTCGAGCCGCTGCAGGCCGAGAGCGGGGTGCGCCTCGCGCCCAAGGGCTTCCTGCGCGAGGCGCGCGCGCTCACGAAGGCCCACGACGTCCTGTTGATCTGCGACGAGATCCAGACCGGCCTCGCCCGCACCGGGCGTCGCTTCTGCTGCCAGCACGAGGGCGTCATGCCCGACCTCTTCGCCATCGGCAAGTCGCTGGGCGGCGGCGTCTACCCGGTCAGCGCCGCCGTCGGCAGGCGCGAGGTCCTGGGGCTGTTCACGCCGGGCGAGCACGGCTCGACCTTCGGCGGCAACCCGCTCGCCTCCGCCGTCGGCCGCGAGTCACTGCGCGTGCTCGAAGAGGAGCACCTCGCCGAGCGCGCCGCGCGCCTCGGTGCGTGGCTGCTCGAGCGTCTCCAGGCGATCGACTGCCCCGAGGTGCAGGAGGTGCGCGGCATGGGCCTGCTGGTCGGCGTCGAGCTGCGGCCGGAGGCCGGCGGGGCGCGGCGCTACTGCGAGGCGCTCATGGCCGAGGGGCTGCTGTGCAAGGAGACCCACGAGAACGTGATCCGCTTCGCCCCGCCCCTGGTGATCGAGCAGGAGACCCTCGAAGCCGCCATGGAGCGCGTGGAGCGCGTGCTCGGGCGGATGGGGCCCGTCTGAGGGCCGAGCACGATCGACGGACGACGACTCGCGGCAGAGTGCCCGCCACACCTCGGTCGGTGGACCGCCGGTCTCGATCGTGCTGGAGCCGGTCGCGCCCTACCTCACAAGGCCGCCAGCATGCGCTCCCGCGCGTCGTGCATGTGATGGTGCATGGCTCCTGCCGCCGCATCCGGGTCGCCGCTGCGCAGAGCCTCGATGATCTGCCGGTGGTCGGTCACGGCGCCGGCGGCCGAGCCGGCGCGCTTGAACCCCAAGAAGGTGAACCGCGCTATGAGGCGATTCAGAGTGTCCTGGACCTCGATCATGAAACGGTTGCCGGCGGCCTCGGCGAGGACGTGATGAAAGCGGAAGTCGAGCTCCGCTGCCTGCGCCAGATCACCTGCGCTCTCCTCCTCCGCGATGATCTCCTCCAACAGAGCCAGCTGCTGCTCACTGATGCGCTCCGCCGCTAGTTGAGAGAGAAGGCACCCGACACCCTCCATCGCCTCGACGAGGGCGGCGAAGTCGGCGATGCTCAGCTCGGCGATAGAGACGCCGTGGTGCGGCACGGACACCACCAGGTGCTCGCGTGCCAACACCCGAAGCGCCTCGCGCAGCGGAGTGCGGGAGCACTCGAGGAGCGCGCAGAGCTTCTCCTCGGTGACCACGGCGCCGGGCGGCAGCTCGAGGGTGATGATCATGCGGCGCAACTGAGCCAGCACGCGGTCGCTGGCACGCCCGCGCGGGGCTATGTGCTCAGCCGTCGTACGGGCCTTCTTGGTAACACGAGAACCGTCCACCGCACACCTCAGTCCTTCACGACGATGCGTACATCGAGCGCCACACACCCGTCGGCCGAAGCCGCGACCGGGTTCAGGTCGATCTCCGCGATCTCCCGGTGACTCAGCAACAGGCCGCCGACGCCGACGAGCATCGCGGCGACCCCGTCGAGGTCGATCGCCGGCTCGCCGCGGAACCCGGCGAGCAGACGCGCCCCACGTAGCTCCCGAAGCATATCCAATCCGTCCTGCAGCCGCAGCGGCGCGAGGCGGAACGCGACATCCGAGAGCGCCTCGGCGAAGACGCCACCGAGGCCGACCATCACGGTCGGCCCGAACGTGGCGTCGTGGATCGCTCCCACGATCAGCTCGCGGCGAGCGTCGACGTGGCGGCCCACGAGGACACCTGCGATGCGTGCCTCCGGGCAGCTCGAGCGGGCCCTGCCCAGGACCTGATCGTAGCCTTCGCGGAGCGCCTGCTCGTCCCTCAGGCCGACGACCACGCCGCCGGCCTCGGTCTTGTGCACGATGTCCGGCGAGACCACCTTGAGCACGACGGGGTACCCGATGCGGCCGGCGACGGCGACGGCGGCACCGGCGCTGCCGGCGACGGCGTGCTCCACGTAGGGGATGTCGCAGGACGCCAGCAGCTCGGCGGCCTCGGGTTCGGCGAGCATGTGGGTCACGCTCTCGGAGACGCCGGTCATCGCTCCGCCTTCCACCGGCGTCTCCGCTCCGCGTACCAGCAGCTCGCGCCGATCGCTCTCATCGCGCGCTCCGGTGACGGGAACACCGGCACGCCGGCGCGCTGTATCTTGCGACGCTCGACCTGCTCCACGGCGCCGCCCCCGTAGTACGCCGCGCAGATGCAGGCCCGGGACTCGGCGGCCAGCTCTGCCGCCACTTCCGCCGACCCGACGACGGGATCACCGAACATGAGCAGGATGACGTCCGCCAGATCGACCGCATCGGCCATGCGCACGGCGGTGCGGAAGTGCTCAACGGCCATCGACGCCATGTCGAGGGGGTTGGCGAAGGAACCCCACTCTGCCAGCCCGAGCTCCCGAAGGCCGGCGACGTAGTCCTCAGGCAGGTCCGGCAGCACGAGCCCGCTGGCTTCGCCGGCGTCGGCGGCAAGAACGCAGCTGCCGCCGGAGGAGGAGACGACGAGCACACGGCGGCCTCTCGGCAGCCGCATGCAGGCCAGGATCTTGGCCGCGTCGTACAGCCTCTCGGAGTCCAGGGCGCGGACCACGCCGAACTGACGACAGACGCCGGTAAAGATTCTGTCGGACCCCGCGAGCGACCCGGTGTGCGAGGCGATCGCGGCGCGACCTCTCTCGGAGCGGCCGCACTTCAGCACCACGAGCGGCTTCTGCATCGCCACGTCCCTGATGGCAGCCACGAAGCGTGGACCGTCGTCGAGGCCCTCGAGGTACAGAGCAGTGGCCCCCGTGTGCTCGTCCTCCGCCATCAGTCGCACCACGTCCGACTCGCAGATGTCAGCTTGGTTGCCGAGGCTGATGGACGCGCTCACGCCGAGGCCGTCGTCCTGCGCCCAGTCGGTGATGGCGGCCACCACCGTGCCGCTCTGCCCCACCACTGCCAGCGGGCCGTGCTCGGTGACGACCGGCCAGAAGACGGCCGAGAGCCGGTTGGGGCCGTAGGCGAACCCCTGGATGTTGGGGCCGAAGAGTCGCAGCCCGCGGTGGCGCGCGATCTCGAGGATCTCCCTGTCGAACTCCGGTCGCCCGGACTCTCGCCCCCCGGCGCTGATGACGACGGCGCCGGCGGCGCCCTTGTCGGCGGCCTCGTGGAGGATCCCCGGCACGAACCTGGCGGGCACGGCGATGACGACCAGGTCAAGGGAGCCGGGGATGTCACTGACGCTCGGGTAGGCCTTCAGGCCGGCGACGATGTCGGCCTTCGGATTCACCGGGAAGACCTCGCCGGTGTAACCACCCGAGACGATCGACGGGACCAGCACGCCGCTGAACTTCGTCGGGTCCTGCGAGGCGCCCACGACGGCGACCCGACGCGCCTTCAGCATGCGCCAGACGGCGTCGTAGTCCTCCGTCACGGCGGTCACTGCAGGAGCTCCAGCGCGACCTGCTCCGCGAGGAACGCCTGGAAGGCCAGATCGCGCACGTGGATGCGCTCGTCGAAGTTGTGCGGTCTCAGGTAGACCTCGGCGTGGCTCTCCTGTACGTACGGAGCGAAGTTGTACGCCACGACCCCGGGCAGTGCGGCGCGGAACCAGTGCGAGTCGGTGAAGCCGACACAATGGTCGTGACCAAGCCGGGCGTCCGGCACGTGGCGCTCGAGTACCGAGCGCACGGCCTCCGAGAGCGGTGTGGGGTACGGCGACGCCGTGCCGCGGATGACCTTGATCCACTCCAGCTCCCAGGTGGCCTCGACGCCTTCGAGCGCGGCGCGCACTTCGGCCTCGACCTCGGCTTCGTCGTGGCCCGCCAGCGTCCTGC
>JAZBOM010000327.1:0-2734 GCA_036351205.1 Thermoleophilia bacterium
CCTGGCGCTTCAGCTGGTACATCCGCACGGCCTCGGGCAGCTGCCCGGCGACGTAGACGACGGTCAGGAAGATCGCGAAGAAGAACTCGGGGCTGCCGAGCCCGTCGCGCCACCAGAACCAGGGGATGGTGAGCGCGACCCCCGCGACGAACGCGAGGACCGGCCAGAGCCTGCCGAGCACCATCCCGCCTGCGTGGGTCACGACTGCGCCCACGGGGCTGACGGCCAGCAGCATGCCGAGGATCGACGAGTTGCCGCCGCCGCCGCTGAAGCGGTACCAGACCGGCCACAGGTGCCCCACCAGGACCGCGCCGCCGCAGACGAGCGCGTAGGGCTCGTCGGGGAAGACGAGCCGGAGCACGAGGACGGGCACGAACGCCTTGGCCATGTCGAGGAAGGTCACGAGCATGCCCCAGCGGGGGCCGAAGGCGATCATCACGTTGGTGGCGCCGACGGCGTGCGAGACGAGCTCGGCCTCGCCATCGGTCGTCGGGGTGCGGATGAGAACCGCCGGTTCTCCGGGCGTGCGCAGGGCGAATACGATGCGCGCGAACTGGATGCTGCCGACCAGGTAGCCGCCGGCCGCGACGGCCGCGACGGCGCCGGCGTTCACGACGCGGCCTCCGCGACGGCGCGGGCGTTCACGACGCGGCCTCCGCGATGGCGCGGGCGTTCACGGCGCGGCCTCCGCCTCCGTCCCCACGATCGAGCCGTCGTGCATCTCGACGCGCCGGCGGCAGAGCCCGGCCACTCCCGGGTCGTGGGTGACCAGCATGAGCGTCATGCCGCGCTCGCGGTTGAGGCGCTCCAGCTCGGTCATGATCTCGGCGGACGTCGCGCTGTCGAGGTTGCCCGTGGGCTCGTCGGCCATGAGCAGGCAGGGGTCGTTCATGAGCGCCCGCGCGATCGCGACGCGCTGCTGCTCGCCGCCGGAGAGCTCCGAGGGCCGATGCCTGGCCCGCCCGCCGAGGCCCAGCACCTCGAGAAGCTCCGCCGCCCGCCGCGAGGCTTGCCGCCTGGACATGCCGCCGTACTGGCCGGCGAGCGCGGTGTTCTCGAGCGCCGTCAGCGCGGGCAGCAGGTTGAAGCCCTGGAAGACGAACCCGATGCGCCGGCTCCTCAGTGCGGTCAGGCGCCGGTCGCTCAGCGTGTCGATGCGGGTGCCCTCGAGCCAGACGGCCCCCGAGTCGGGCGTGTCCAGCCCGCCGGCGATGTGCATCAGCGTCGACTTCCCCGAGCCCGACGGACCCATGATCGCCACCATGTCGCCGGCCTCGACGCTCAGGTCCACGCCGCGCAGGGCGTCGACGAAGTTGTCGGCGCCGAGGCGGTAGCGCCGGGCGACCCCTTCCATCTGCAGTGCGAGTGCCATCCCGCCTCCTACTCGTACCTCAGCGCCTGGACGGGATCGAGCCGGGCCGCGTGCCAGGAGGGCCACAGCCCGGCCACGATGCCGAGGCCCAGCGAGAACGTCACTGAGCCGATGGCGAGGCGCGGGGTGAGCAGGAAGAGCTGGGTGGCCCCCATCACGCCGGAGCGGTTCGTCGCCTCCACGATCAGGTAGCCGAGCCCGAGGCCGACGAGCCCGCCGAGCAGGCCGATGACCGCGGCCTCGGCGACGAACTGGCGCAGGATGGCCAGGCGGTTGGCGCCGATGGCCTTGCGGATGCCGATCTCGCGGGTCCGCTCCGAGACCGAGATCGTCATCGTGTTGATGACGGACAGGCCGCCCACCACCAGCGCGATGAGCGCGACGGTGTAGATGAGGTAGTTGAAGATCTGCATGGGCTCCTGCACGAACTCCTTGAACCCCGCGGGGCCCTGGACGTTGTAGCTGTCGCCGAGCTCGTCGGACACGGCCTCGACGAGCTCGTCGGGGTCGACGCCGTCGTCGGCGAACAGGACGATGCTCGTAGCCAGCTCTTTCCTCTCGAGGTTCTCGGCGACGGCCTCGGGCAGCGTCTTCAGGAAGAGCTGCTGCGCGTCCGGCAGCGTCATGTACACGGTGGAGTCCGGCGCCGTGAGGGTGCGCTCGTAGATGCCGACGACCTCGAACTCGCGCCCTCGTATCCGCACTCTCCGCCCGACCTGGGCGTCGAGCTGCGACACCAGGTCCGCGCCCACCGTGACCTTCCCGCTGTCCGTTGCGTTGAGCCCGCGCCCTTCGGCCAGCGTGAGCTCGAAGGTCTCGTAGCCCACGTCGCGGAAGTCGGTCGCCTCCACCATCGGGGGCGTGCCCATGCTGATCGTCTGCACGTCGTCCTCGAGCAGGAAGTTGAGCGTGACCGAGCCTCGCGCGACGCCGTCGACCTTCTCCGCGTCCTCGCGCACGTCCGACGAGATCGGCGACATGCCGAAGCCGGCGAAGGTGGAGCCGTCGGTCACGATGACCTTGTCCGAGTAGTACTCGACGCCGCCGTCGACGAGCAGCTGGAGCTTCTCCGCGACCGAGCCCGTCACCACGAGCGCGAGCACGCCGATCGTGATGCCGAAGATCGTGAGCAGCGCCCGGGTCTTCCTGCGGAAGACGTTACGAAGCGTCTGCATCCATGCTCCGTGTCTCCGTGGGCGGCGAGCCGGTCTCCAGCACCGACACCGTGCCGTGGAAGCCGTCGACGGTGACGACGGCGCCGTCGTCGAGCGTCAGCGCGCCGCGGACGCAGACCACGGCGGGCACGCCGAACTCGCGGGCGAGGATGGCGCTGTGGCAGAGCATGCCGCCCGACTCGGCCAC
>JAZBOM010000328.1:0-4341 GCA_036351205.1 Thermoleophilia bacterium
AGATGTGCCATGGTCGCGACCTCCGTCGTGTCAGAGGGGAGTGACTGCCTGGCGGGACGGTCCCCGAACCGCATCCGGGTCCGGCCCGCACGGTCGAGTCTCGCGGTTTTTGACCGGACGGTCAAGAGGTCGCGCGTCGCTGCGCGCCGCGTGCGGCCGGTCGCCGCGTCGCGTTCGGGCCGGCCGCGGCGAGACACCGCGCTCGGGCCGGCCGCGGCGACACATCGCGCTCGGGCCGGCCGCGACAGCGCGGCCGCAGCGTACGGCGCTCCGGCCGGCCTCTCCCAGTGCGGCGGCGGCAACGGGAGGGTTTTGCCGTCGTCAGGGTCATTGGCTAAGGTTGCCGGTATGACCGCGCGTTTCGTGCTCACGTCGATCGGCGCCGACCGGCCGGGCCTGGTCGACGAGGTCACGCGCTTCATCCTCGAGCGCGGCGGCAACCTCGAGGACAGCCGCATGGTCAACCTCCGCGGGCAGTTCGCCATGGTCATGCTGATCGCCGGCGACGAGGCGGCCGCCGGGCGCCTCGAGACCGATCTCGGTGACCTCGAGCGCGCGGCCGGCATCCGCGCCGAGCTGACGGCGGCCACGGCCGCCGGGCACCCGTCCGCCGCGGCCGCGGCGATCCCCTACCGTCTCACCACGACGGCGATGGACCACCCCGGTCTCGTACAGTCGGTGGCGCACGTGCTCGGCCGGCTGGGCGTCAACATCGAGAGCGCCGACACGACGCTCAAGCCGGCGCCGATGACGGGCGCGCCGCTCTTCGCCATGGAGCTCGTCGTCTCGGTGCCCGCGGCGACCAGGGTGAGCGAGCTGCGCGAGCGCCTGGCCGAGGTCTGCGACGACCTCAACATCGACTGGCAGCTGACGGCGCTCTGAGGGCGCCCGTGCGGCGCCGTTCTCGGGCCGGGCAGGAGCGATCGGCGATCCGGGTCTCCGCTCCGCGCGTCATCCGCGAGACGCGGCCACGGCGGGGCGACTGCACCGGGGCGAGGAGCGCGATGAGTGGCCTCATCGACGACCCGTGGCCCGCGGACGAGGCGGGCTTCGCGGCACGGCAGCTCGAGCTGGGGCGCCGTGAAGCCCTCGAGGAGCGCTGGCGGCCGGTGACGTCGGCGGCCGAGGCGCTGGCGGCCGGCAGGTTGTCGGTGGGCAGTGTGTTCGTCGCCTTCCCCACGGGGAGCCCCGGACCCGGAGCCGCCGGGCAGCGCGCCTGGGCGGCGGCGGTGCTGGCGGCGGGGCCTGCCGGGGCGCGTCTCGCCGGCGAGACGGTGATCGCCGGCGCGACGGGTGCGCCGTACGTCGCCGGGCTGCTGGGGCGCCGCTGCGGCCGGCTCATGGAGCGCGCCCTGCGCGACCTGCCTCGGGCTCCGGACGTCCTTCTCGTCGACGCCACCGGGCGCGACCATCCTCGCGGCGCCGGTCTGGCACTCCATCTCGGCGCCGTCCTCGGCCTGCCCACCGTCGGGGTCACGGCACGCGAGCTGGTGGCCGCCGGCGACGACCCCGGCCCGGAGCGTGGCGACCTGGCGCCGCTTCTCCTCGCCGGGCGGCTGGTGGGCTACCGGGTACGTGTCCGCCCGGGGACGCGGGCCCTGCTGGCGCACGCCGGCTGGCGTACCGACCCCGACGTCGCCGCCGAGCTCGTGCTGGCCTTGACCGGCCGCCGGCGGACCCCGCTGCCGCTCCGTGCGGCGCGCACTCTGGCGCGGACCGCGCGCGCTTGCGACGAGGGTCGCCTGCCGGTGTAGGCGCGCGGTCGCCGGCGCGATGAGTCGGGCGGTCGAGGTCCGCGGTCTGAGGTGCGGCCGGACCTCACGGCGCCGGCGCGGTGAGTTCGGGGGGCAGCCGGTGCGGTCAGCCCCGGGGCCGGCCGGCGAGTGCCCTGGCGGCCTCATCGACGGCGAACTGCGGCCAGGCGACCGGCCGGTCGCCGTCAAGTGCCCGGACGCCGCGCTCGCCGGCGGAGAGACGGCCGATGTCGGTGGCCGTGATGCCCTCCTCGTCGAGGGCGGCGAGGAGCGCCTCCACGGCCGCGGGACGGCAGACGACGAGGAGGCTGCCGGAGCCGATGAGGCCGAGCGGGTCGAGGCCGAGCACCGCACACACGCGGCACGTCTCGGGGTAGACGGGCACGCGCCCCGGCTCGACGACGACGCCGTGCCCGCAGGCCACGGCGAGCTCCTCGAGCGCCGTCGCCAGCCCACCTTCGGTGACGTCGTGCATGGCGACGACCCCCTCGAGGCGCGTCGCCGTGCGCGCCTCGGGCACGACGCTGATGTGGTCGAGGAAGCGGCGGCACCGCGCCAGTTCATCATCGCCGAGGCCGGCGGCGCGAAGCTCGCCGGCGAGCTCGGCGGCGAGCAGCGCCGTCCCCTCGACGGCGACTCCCTTGGTGAGCACGATGTGGTCGCCGGGCCGGGCGGCACGCTTGTCGCGCAACCCGGCCCGAGCCACGACGCCCAGCATCGTGCCGCTCACCACCGGTCGCGCGACGGCGCTCGTCACTTCGGTGTGGCCGCCGACCGGTATGACGCCGATCTCGTCCGCTGCGGCGGCGATGTCGCCGAGCAGCGACAGCGCCTCGGCCGCCGATGTGCCGCTGGGCAGGAGCACGGTGGCGAGGAACCAGCGCGGCGTGGCGCCGGCGGTCGCGATGTCGTTCGCGTTGACGAGCACCGCGTACCGTCCCAGGTCCCTGCCGGTGAGCGTGATCGGGTCACTGTGGGCGACGAGCACTTCCGCACCGGTGAGGTCGAGCGCGGCGACGTCCTCGCCGACGCCGGCGCGCACCAGCAGTGCGGGGTCGGGCGCGGTGAGCCCGTCGAGGTGCCGGCCGAGCAGCTCGTTGGGCAGCTTGCCCTCGGGCAGGGCCAGGCCGAGCCGGGCGATGGCGAGGACCTCGTCGAGGCGGCGGACGGTGAAGTCGGCCGGCGCGGCTTCCAGGCCCTCGGTCTCGGCGGCGTCGGACGGGTCGGGGTCGGCGCCGTTCGTCAGGAGGGCGGTGACGGTGCCGGCCCGCCGGCCCGCCTCGGCGTCCAGCACGTAGTCGCCGACGAGCAGCGTGCGCTCGGGCGCGACGCCCATCTGCGCGCAGGCCAGGAGCACGCCGTCGGGCGCCGGCTTGGGCGCCGCCGGGTCGTCGCGGGTGACGATGGCGCCGAAGTCGGCAGGGCTCACGCCGGCGAAGTTGTCGAGCGCGCGCTCGACCGCCGCACGGGCGTTGCGTGTCAGCACGCCGAGCGTCAGGCCTTGGGCGCGCAGGGCGGCGACGAGTCCCTCGGCGCCGTGGTTCGGGCGCGAGCGCGCGGCGGCCTCGAGCTCGAAGCGCTCGAGGTCGGCCAGGGCGCGCTCGCGCTCCTCATCGCTCTCGAGCTCCCGCGCCCACTCGAGCACCAGGCGGTCGAGCGGGCAGCCGACGGCACGCTTGATGGCGTCGAAGTCGAGCTCACCAGGCAGGGTGAGGGTGCCGTCGAAGTCGAAGAGGACGGCCTCGAGGCGGAACGGCCGCGGGGGCCGCGGCACGAGCGGCCACGTGCCGGCCGCGGCCTCCGGTGCCGCCGGAGCCGGTCTCGCGGCGTCGCGCCCGCTGCTGGTCGTGTCTCCCGTCATCGCGAAGGAGAGGGCTTCGCGCCGTCCGTGCCCGGGTCAGCCGAGGCCGAGCCGCTCGAGGTCGTCCTCGTCGAGGCCGATGTAGTGCGCGGTCTCGTGGGCCACCGTGATGCGGATCTGGTCGGTGAGGTCGTCGAGGTCGCGTGTCTCGCGCTCGAGGTTGCGCTGGAAGAGGAGGATGGTGCCGGTGTGCGGCGGGCCGCCGAGGGTGGACTGGTCGGGCAGCGTCAGGCCGCTGAAGAGGCCCAGGAGACGCGGATCGACGCCGTCGAGCACCATCTCCTCGCTGGGCCGGTCGTCGACGAGCACGGGCACGTTGGCGAGGGCGCGCCGCAGGTCGTCGGGCAGTTCGGCGAGCGCGCCCGCGGCGACGCGCTCGAACTGCTCGGGCGCCATGCGCGGCCGGCGCGGCTCGCTGAGGGCGTCGAGGCGCAGCACGGCGAGCCACTCGCGGACCATGCCCTTGCGGTCGCCGCGCTCCTCGAGAGCACGGCCCAGCAGGTGGCGGGCGTCGGCCTCCTCGACCACGTCGAGGTCGTAGTCGGCGAGCGCCGCGCGCAGCATGCGCGCGGCGCGCCTCGTGTCGTCGAGGAGCTCGAGGTGGACCTCGGCGGCGCGGATCACGGGCAGCGGGTCGTCGGGGTCGAGGTCGGCCCAGCGCTCGTAGGAGGCCAGCGCGGCGAGGCCGTTGTCCTCGGTCAGCGCGAGTTCGGCCTCGAGCTCGAG
>JAZBOM010000329.1:0-7170 GCA_036351205.1 Thermoleophilia bacterium
CCCCGCCGTCCGACTGCGCCCGCCGGCAGGGTCGGCTTCGCTCAGGCCGCCGTCCGACCGCGCCCGCCGGCCAGGTCGGCTTCGTTCAGGCCGCCGCCTCGAGCCGCAGCAGCTCTTCGAGCGCGACCTGAGCCACGTCGAGCTGCTCGTCGGTGGGCTCGCTCGTCGTCACCAGGCGCTGCAGCTCGAGACCGGGGCGCTGCAACAGGCGCGCAAAGGGGTGCTCGCGGTGGCGTGCCATCCACGCGAAGAGCTCCATCGCGGTGCCGATCGAGACCAGGCCGGCGACGAACGTCGCCAGCGGCTTGCGGCTGCGCCCGGCGCCGTGCAGCAGCAGGCTGCCGGCGAAGTTGGTGAGCAGGAGCGGCGCGACCAGGTTCGTGCCGCAACGGGCGTGCTCGCGGGCGGCGGCGCCGGGCTCGGCGTCGCCCTCGTAGGCGGCGACGCTCTTGTGCTCGGCGCCGTGGTAGCGCGCCAGGTCGCTGTCGCGCAGCGCCATGAGGACGGGCACCAGGGTGACGCCGGCGACGGCGGCCTCGCGTACGACGGGCGGGCCCCACGGGAGCCGCCGCAGGGCGACGCCCGCGGCCGCACTCGCCGCGGTCGCGGCGAGCAGCCGCGGCTCCTCCTGCGGCAGCACCGGCGTGCCGGTCCCGCGCCGCACCGCCGGCAGCACGGCGACACTCTCGCCGAGGCGCACCAGGCCGCGCAGGACCGGCACCCTGAGCAGCGCATCGCGCCCCGGGAGCATGACCTTGCGCCCCGAGGCGACCTCGACGCCGCCGCCCGGGACGCGCACGGCGGCGGCCCAGAAGCGCTCGCTCTGCAGCAGGACACCGTCGCGCAAGGCCATCCCGCCGAGCTGGATCTTGCTCATCTCTCCTCCGACTCCTCGCCGGCGCTCAGACACCCGCCTGCGCTTCGCTCTCGATCACACGCCTGATCCCCCGCACAGCCTGCCGGATGCGGGCCTCGTTCTCAACCAGGGCGAAGCGCACGAAGCCGTCGCCGGAGCGGCCGAAGCCGACGCCGGGCGAGACCGCCACCCCGCCCGCGCGCAACAGCAGCGTGCTGAACTCCAGCGACCCCATGTGGCGAAAGCGCTCGGGGATCGGCGCCCACACGAACATCGTCCCGCGCGGGCGGTGCACGTGCCAGCCCAGGCGATCGAGCCCGTCGCAGAGCACGTCGCGCCGCCGCTGGTAGATGCCGGCGACCTCGGCCGGCACGTCGTCGCACTCGTTGAGGGCGATGATCGCGGCGATCTGGATCGGCTGGAAGACGCCGTAGTCGAGGTAGCTCTTGAGTCGCTGGAGGCCGGCGATCACCTCGGCGTTGCCGGCGGCGAAGCCGAGACGCCAGCCGGCCATGCTGTGGCTCTTCGAGAGCGAGACGAACTCGACCGCCACGTCCTTGGCCCCCGGCACCTGCAGGATGCTCGGCGGGCGGTAGCCGTCGAAGGCGATCTCGGCATAGGCGAAATCGTGGACGACGAAGGTGTCGTGGGTGCGGGCGAAGGCGACGAGCCGCTCGAAGAAGCCGAGGTCGACGCAGTGCCCGGTCGGGTTGTGGGGGAAGCTGACGAGGATCACCCGCGGCCGCGGCCAGGTGCGGTGATAGGCCTCCTCGAGCTCGGTGAAGAAGTCCTCGGTGTCGTGGGAGAGGTGGACGCTGGTGACGTCGGCGCCGGCGAAGACGGCGGCGAACTGGTGGATCGGGTACGACGGCTCCGGCACGAGCGCCGTGTCTCCGGAGCGCACGAGCACCCACATCAGGTGAGCGAGGCCCTCCTTGGCGCCGATCGTGACGAGCGCCTCGCGCTCGGGGTCGACCGTTACGTCGAAGCGACGGTCGTACCAGGCGCTCAGGGCGTGCCGCAGCTTCGTGATGCCCCGCGAGGCGGAGTAGCGGTGGTTGCGCGCGTTCCGCGCCGCCTCGGCGAGCTTCTCGACGATCGGCGCCGGCGTCGCCAGGTCGGGGTTGCCCATGCCGAGGTCGATCACGTCCTCGCCACGGCCGCGGGCCTCGATCTTCAGGTCGTTGACGATGTTGAACACGTACGGCGGCAGGCGATCGATGCGGCGGAGCTCCACGCTGGCCTCACTCTCCCGGGCACGGCACATGAGCGCACTAGTATGCCCTGACCCGGGCACGAGGGGAAGGCCACGGCGAACGTTCGCCGGCCCCGCCGGCAAGGTGACGGCCGTGACGGCTGGGTGACGACCCTTCAGGTCGAGCTGTGGTCCTTGCCGGGCGACGCGGAGAGCGCCGTCGCACAGCTCGGTCACGTCGTCTGCGGTCTCGTCGACCAGGGTGAGCCGACGCCGTCCGGCCTCAAGGCCGCCAGCGCGGAAATCCGCGAGACCAGGCAGCCGGCCGCCGACGAGGAGACCGAGGTCCCGGCGCTCCGTGCCGACGGCGACCGGTCACCGGCCGCCGGGAGGAACGTCACCGCGGCCGGGAGGAACGTCACCGCCGCCGGGAGGAACGTCACCGCCGCCGGGCTGCTGACTCGGGCGCACGTCTGCTACTCTTTCCCGCGACCAAGGAGGCCGGATGAGACTGAGCGACGCATGGCCCGAGGGGGCCCTTGACCAGAACCAGGCCGGGGCGGCACGTACCAGCGTCGCCGACCTCGTCGACGGGCAGACGGTGACGAGCTACTACATCTGCCCCGAGCGTGAGGTCAGGACCACCAAGAACGGCGGGACCATGGTCAATCTCACCCTGCTCGACGCCACGGGGCAGGTCAAAGCGGTGCACTTCGACCCGTCCGACGAGGTCCTCGCGACGCTCGCCCCGGGCCGCGTGGTCAAGGTCCACGGCCGCTACAAGGTCGACGCGAAGTGGGGGGCGCAGCTCGTCATCGACCGTCTGCGCACGCTGGAGGACGGCGAGTACGACGCCGCCGCGCTGATCCCCGTGTCGCCGGTCGGCCTCGACGAACTGCGTGAGCGGCTCGCGGCCCTCCTCGCGAGCGTGGTCGAGCCTCACGTGCGTGCCCTGCTCGAGCGCGCCCTCGACCCCGGCCACGAGCCCGGCGCCTCCTTCGCTATCGCCCCGGCCGCAGTCCGCAACCACCACGCGTACCGGCACGGCCTGTTCGAGCACTCGGTGGTCGTCGCCGAAGTGGCGGCCGGCGTGGCCGAGCGCCTGCCGACCGTCGACCGCGACCTCGTGATCGCCGGGGGGCTGCTGCACGACATCGGCAAGATCGTGAGCTACTCGACCGACCCCCTGGCGCCCGGTTTCACCGACGCCGGGCGCCTCCACGGCGAGATCGTCCTCGGGCACGAGATCGTGCGGGGACTGATCGACGAGGTCGAAGGTTTCCCCGACGAGCTCTCGTCGCGGCTTCGCCACGTCATCGTCGCGCACCACGGCGAGAAGGAGAAGGGCAGCCCCGTCGTGCCGATGACGCGGGAGGCCGTGGTGGTCCACTACTGCGACGACATGACCGCGCGCATCGCGGCGATCGACGACGCCGAGCGCGCCGCGAGCGCCGGCGATCGCTGGTCGGCGTTCAGCCGCATGCTCGACGCCTTCGTCTATCTCGGTGACGGCGCGTCGGGCGACGCGACGCCGGGCGACGGCGACGCGAGCGACGGGCCACAGCTCTTCCCCGACGCAGGGTGAGCGAGGACGGCGGCGCATCGCGCCGCCGTCCTCGCCGTCTCCTCTACCCCCAGATCTCCCTGACCGCGGCGAGCACGTCGGCCGCATGTCCCTTGGGCGTCACCTTGGGGTAGATCTTGCGCAGCGTGCCGTCCGGGTCGATCAGCCACGTGGTCCGCTTGGCCACCCCGACCATCGGCCGCGCGACGCCGAAGGCGGCCGCCACGGTGTGCTCGCCGGGGTCGCTGATCAGCGGCATGCGCAGGCTGTGCTTCTGCGCCCAGCGCTCGTTCGCCGCGGGCTTGTCGACGCTGGCCCCGATCACCTGCACACCGAGCGCCTCGAAGTCGTCCATCAGGCCGTTGAACTCAACGGCTTCGGTCGTTCAGCCGCCTGTGGCAGCCTTGGGGTAGAAGAACAGCACGGTGCGCACACCCGGCGCGCCCAGATCGAAGGTGCGGCCGTCGTACGACGTGCCGGTCACGGCCGGCGCCTTCTCCCCCTCTTGCAGCATGCTCTCACCTCGCTCCGTTGACACGACTCTCTCAGGCCGGGGCCGCCGACCGGTCGTCCCGCCCCACGACCCGTTCACGCCGCCCGCTCACGCCGCCCGCGCGGAGCTCCGCCGGGGCGCCGGACTCAGCGGCGCAGACCCCAGAGGCGACGGACCTCCTCGGGGTCTTCGGCAGGGGCGATCTCGGCGTCGTCGTCCGCCGGCGGCGCCGCGACGCAGAGGAAGGTGAGCGGGCCGAGACCCGCGTTCGCCACCTTGCGCCAGGAGCGCGCCGGGACGGCGATCGCCTCGCGCGACCCCACGCGGTACTGCACGCCTTCGACGTCGATCATCGCCGTGCCGTCGAGCACGATGTAGAGCTCCTCCTGGGTGCGGTGCAGGTGCCGGGACATCGCGCCCTCGGCGAGCGAGTAGACGTTGGCGCGCAGGTTCTCCATGTCGAGAGCTGCGCTCAGGCGGGCCACGCTGAGCTGCTCGCTCAGCTGCTCGGTCGGCGCGATGCGGACCACGGTGCGGCCGGTGTCGCGGATCGGCTCGGTCAACGCGCCTCCTTCTCGACGACCTGGACCGGGATCTTGCAGAGCCGGCGCATGCGCTGAGCGTCGTCCGGGCTGCCGATCTCGAAGCCGTAGTGCATCGGGATCGCGACGTCGGCCTTGATCACGGTGCAGGCCTCGGCGGCCTCGCCGCCGCTCATGCAGTAGACGCCGCTGACCGGCAGCAGGGCGACATTCACCTCGATGCCCCGCATCTCGGGGATCTCGTCGGTGTCGCCGGCGTGGTAGATCGTGCGGCCGTCCATGTCGAGGATGTAGCCGACGTAGCCGGCCTCCTTGGGATGGTACGGCTCGCCCGGCGAGCGGAACTTGGTGAGATTGTAGGCGGGGACCGCCGTGACCTTCGCCGACTTCACCTCGACGGTGTCGCCCGGGGCGACCGTCAGGGTCTCGAAGCCGCTCACCTGGTCGGTCACCACCTTCGGCCCGACGATCACCGTGCCGGGGCCGGCGATCTTGCGGATGTCGCCCATGTCGAAGTGGTCGTAGTGGTCGTGGGTGACGAGGACGATGTCGGCGGGCGGCGCGTCGGGGGCGAGCTTCCACGGGTCGAAGTACACGGTGTGCGTGCCCTCGACACGGAAGCAATCGTGCCCCAGCCAGTGGATGTTCTCGACCATCACTCCCTCCTGCATGCCGAGCTCCGGCGGCGCCGGGGCGGCGCCTCGGCGCCAGCCTACACCCTGTGCGGGGATGCCGGTCGAGGGTGGGGCGGTTATCGGCGCGGAGCGTCTAGCAGCGCCGCACGGAGAAGATGGCGATGCGTGCCGTGAGATTGGGCCGCCGCAGCCGGGCCGGGGGCCGGTCGAGCGCGCGCAGAGCGATCTCGCGCTCGATGCAGAGGCCCTCCTCACGACACAGCGCGCGGAAGTCGCGGATCGTGCAGAGGTGGATGTTGGGCGTGTCCCACCACTGGAAGGGCAGGTCCTTCGAGACCGGCATGCGCCCGCGGAAGGCGAGCTGGGCACGCAGCGACCAGTGGGCGAAGTTAGGGAAGCTGACGATGGCGAGCCGGCCGACGCGGGCCATCTCGCGCACGGCCATGCGCGGTCGCCGCAGCTGCTGGAGGCTGAGGCTCAGGATGACGACGTCGAGCGAGTCGTCGGCGAAGTCGGCGAGGCCGTCGTCGAGGTCGCCGTGCACGACGGGCAGGCCGCGGGCGACGCAGGCCTCGACCGCGGCCTGCGAGATGTCGACGCCGCTGCCGCGGGCGTGGCGCTTGGCGATGAGCTCCTCGAGCAGCTGCCCGTCGCCGCAGCCCAGGTCGAGCACCGCCGCGCCCTCGGGCACGAGGCTCTCGATGAGTTCGTAGTCGAGCCGCGCCACGTCAGCCTCCCGTCACCTCAGCGTCGCCTCCGTCGCCGCAGGACGACGACGAACGCGAGCACCAGCCCGAGGGCCGCGCCCGCCAGGGCGGCCGCAGCCCAGAGCGGGAGCCCCCAGAGGACGCCCGGATCCTGCGGCCGCAGCCGCAGGTAGGAGTCGATCTGGTGGCCGCAGACGACCCCGCCGCCCTCGCCGGGCGACGGCGTCCACCCGCTCCAGTGCCTCGTATCGTACGCCTCGAGCGTGCGCGTGTAGACCAGGGGGACCAACGGGGCCTCGGCGGCGATCACGTCCTGCATCCGCCATATGAGATCGCGACGCGCGACGGCGTCGAGGGTCCGGGCCTGCTGGCGGTACAGCTCGTCGTACGCCGTCGAGGACCAGCCCGCCTGGTTCCAGGTACCGATCGAGGACGTCGTCAGCGTCGAGAGGACGAACTCCGGGTCGACGTCGCCGCGCCAGCCCCAGAGCAGCAGGTCGAAGTCGGGGCGCGGCTCGCCGTCGACCGTGCGCCAGACGCGCGCCGCGAGGCCCGCGTCGTCGAGGGTCTCGACCTCGACGAAGACCCCGACGGCGACGAGCCGGTCGGCGATGCGCCCAGCGGCAGCCACGTGTTCGGGAGACGTCTCGCGGACGAGCAGACGCAGTTCGAGAGGACGCCCCATGGCGTCCTCGCGACGGCCGTCCCCGTCCGCGTCGCGGTAGCCGGCGGCGTCCAACTCCGTGACCGCTCGCTCCGGGTCGTAGGCCGCGGCCTCCTCGGGAAGCTCGCGGTGGTAGTCGACGGGGCCGGCGGCGAGACCGGCGGGGACGAGGCTCCCCGCCGGCGCCCCCGCCGGCCCGTAGGCCTCGTCCGCCAGTCGTTCGCGGTCGATGGCCCACGCGAGAGCGGCGCGCACGACCGGGTCGCGCAGCGCGGGGTGACCGTCGCCGCCCTCGGCGCAGTTGAAGACCAGCACGTCGACGTCGGGCTGGACGGCCTCGACCGTCTCGCGACCGCCGCCGTCGAGATCCTCGAAGCGCCCGGCCGGGACCCCCCAGGCGCCGTCCAGACGGCCGGCCTCGAGGTCGTCGGCCAGGGCGTCGCCGGCAGCGTAGAAGCGGACGACGACCCCGTCGACGACGGGCCTCCCGCCCCAGTACGCCTCGTTCGCCTCG
>JAZBOM010000330.1:0-3722 GCA_036351205.1 Thermoleophilia bacterium
CCAGATGGCGAGGAACAGGTTGACCGAGAAGAAGGAGTAGCGGAACCCGTCCCCGCCGGACCACCCCTTGACCAGGCCGCTGGCCTTGCGCACGAAGAGCGTCTGCTCCGGTGCGGCATTTGTTGCCATAGGTTGACCCTCCTGTCGAATGGTTACTGCCGGCACCGTGGTGCCGTCCCCCAGGTGTCGCGCGTCGGCGCGATCACCCCATGGTCAAACGATACCGCTTGAGCTTGCTCTTGCCGTCGAGTTCCACGATCACTCCCGACAGGGTCCCCTCGACGTAGGAACTCCCGGGATTGATGGCGAGCGTGCGGCCGAGTCGCTCGGCGGCGCGGCTCTCGTGGATGTGGCCGTGCAGCGAGAGGATGGGCTGGACCTCCTTGATCACCTCCTTGACGGCTGTGGAGCCGACGTGGGCCGTGTCCTGGCCCTGCACCGTCAGCGTATCCCAGTCGATCTTGGGCGCGATGTCGAGGTTGGTGTCGTAGGGCGGCGCGTGCAGGCCGAGGACGAGACGCTCCGGCGCGACCGTCGCCTGCGCGACGATGCCGAGGAGGCGCTCCTTGAGCGCCGGCTCGTCCTCTTCGCGCGGCGTGTCCCAGGGCGTCAGGTTGGTCCAGCCGCTGGAGGCGAGCTGGTGGCCCTCGGGCAGGTCGAGGACGTTGCCCTCGCCGACCTGGATGTGCTTCGACTCGGCGAGGATGGCGTCGATGTCGTGGCGGTCGTCGTTGCCGGGGCAGACGATGCACTGCAGCCCCGTGCCCTCGAGGCGCTCATCGGCCCACGCGACCCAGTCGGCGACCGTCGTGCGCATCTGCTCGTGGAAGACCTCGTCGAGCTTGTCCGGGTCGCTCGTGTAGGCGGCGCACTGGTCGTGGCTCATCACGACCGGGTAGTAACCGTGATCGCGGATCGCCCGCGTGTTCTGGGCGAGGTCGTCGTCGCCCTCGAACTCGTGGCGCACGTCCTGCATGTGGAAGACGTACTTGCCCGACCCCTGGTCGATGATCGGCACCACAGCCTTGCCGGTCATGTCGCCGCCGAGGATGAGCACGTCGGCTTCGTAGTGCTTGCCCGAGTTGATGAACTTGCGCCAGCACGCCTCGGAGCCGTGCACGTCGGTGGCGAAGAAGAGTCGCGTGGTCACCTGCGGCCTCCCCTCGGGCTCGCCGTTCGTGTCATGGTCCAGCTCCTTTCTCGCTCTCGGCCTCGCCGCGCCGTCTCGAAGGCCGGCGTACCTCACATCATCCACCCGCGGCGCCGCGGGTTCCAGTACCGCCAGTACGTGGGCGATAGTGCCTCTCCCGCCCGACGAAGTGGCGGGGCGGCCGCCGAGCGAGGCCCGGCGGCCGCCTTCTCCTTCACCGCCCTTGCGGCAGTCCGACTGCGGAGGGCGAGTGGTACCGCAGGATCACTCCGGCGGCACCTCGAGGAACGCGTAGTTGACGTCGATGCCCTTGCCCTTGTTGTAGGCCCGCACGATCCAGTACCAGACCACGCAGACGAGGAAGACCCCGGCCACCACGATGTACGGCACGGTGCCCGTGAGCCCGTAGGCGTCCTGGGAGAGGAAGAGGACCACGGCGATGATGCCGAACACGAAGCCGATGAACCCGAACAGCGAGACCAGCGGGAACCCGCCGATCGTGTACTTGGCTCCCGGGGAGGCGTCGTACAGCGGCTTGGCGCGGAAGGGCAGCAGCGCCGCCGACAGGGTGCTCAAGATGAACACGTAGCCGCAGGCGAAGGTCACGCCGAGGGTCAGGCTGAACCACTGGTCCCAGTAGTTGTAGCCGAGGATCACGGGGATGCTGAAGGCGAAGTAGACCCAGTGGGCGATCGCCGGCGAGCGGAACCGCGGGCTGACCTTGGAGATGATCGCCGGCAGCGTGCGGTCGAGCGACATGCCGACCATGACGCGCGTCATGCCGATGTAGCAGTTGCAGGTGATCTGCAGGGAGGCCAGCAGGAAGCTGATCGCCGTGAGGATCACGATGATGGGGTTGGACGAGATGACGATGGCGAACATGCCCGGGAAGGGCAGGATGCTGCCGATCCCGTCGCCGGACTCGCTCACCCCGTAGTAGTAGGAGTGCGAGACGGCGTTGAAGAACTCGGTGCCGACCGCGCGCTCCTGGGCCCAGGCGATCAGGGCGAGCACGATGCCCACGCTGATCATCGAGCCGACGATGATGAACATCTGGTTCTTGAAGACCCGGGCGCCCTTGATCTCGCCGCCCTGCTGCACGCTGTACGACGCCCACTGCAGGCTCGTCCAGACGATGGGGATGGCGAGCAGGGTCGCGCCGAGGGCGAACTTCGGGTTCAGGTCGACGCCGGTGTTGGCGACGTCGCCCTTGATCCACTCGTAGAAGCCCTCACGGCCGTCGACGAACTGGGAGAAGCTGTTCATGCTGGCGGCGAACTCGTCCGGCGACGTGCGCAGGAAGTTCACGAGCAGGATGACGATCAGGATGCCGGTCGCCGCGAACATGAAGTACTGCAGGCGCACGTAGTTCTTGAAGCCGGTCACGAGCAGCAGGGCGATGGCCGCGGCGCCGACGATGCTGATCGTCGCGATACCCTGCGCCGACTGGCACCAGATGGCGGCGTCGATGAGACCGGTGCTCTCGTAGTGATAGCCGAGGCCCATGAACAGCGGCGCCAGGCCGAGGTTGGCCTGGAGCCAGCCCGCGAGCGCGACCCACTGCAGGATCCAGATGACGAAGCCGCTCATCACGACGGGGAACCCGATGGCGCCGCCGAAGACGCGGCTCTGGAAGACGTAGTCGCCGCCGGAGCGCGGCATCGCCGTCGCCAGCCACACGAAGGCGAGGGCGATCGGCAACTCGAAGAGGATTGCGTAAAGACAGGCCTGCCATACCGAGACGCCCGGGAAGGCCGCCGGGGCCCACACGAACGTCCACGGGAAGATCACGCCCATGGTCAGGAAGTTGTACATGTACGCCGACCAGGGCGACATCACCCTGGAGAGCCCCGAGGCCTTACGACTGAAGACCTCAGGTTTGGCTGCTACCGTTGCCATGCGTTACCCCCAGTTCCGGTTGACTTCTCGACTCCCAGATGCCCGGCGACCGCGGCCCCCCGCGTCGTCACCCCGAGGTCATCTGGTAGCCGACCACCTTGCCCGGCTCGAGCGTGAAGATGCAGCCGCGCAGGATGCCCTCTCCGTACTCGCTGCCGGGGTTGATCACCGTCGTGCGCCCGACCTTGACGAGGCCGCGCGACTCGTGGATGTGCCCCGTGAGGAGCACGAGCGGCTGGTACTTCTCGACGATCTTGCGCACCGCCGTGCTCCCCGCCGGCGCGCTCTGCGGTACTCCGGCGATGACGACCGGCGTCGGCGGGTCGGTGGACCAGTCGAGCTTGGGGCAGTCGTCGAGCGTGGAGTCGTACGGCGGGACGTGCATGTTGAAGATGGCGCTGGTGAAGTCGTCGATGCCGACCACGGACTTCTCGAGCAACTGCTCCAGGGTCTCCTCGTCGGTCTCCCGCGGCGTCTTCCACGGCGTCGGGTTGCTGTAGCCGCAATTCGCCATGGGGTACTGGTCTTCGAGGACGACGACCTTCTCCTCACAGTTCACGACGTGCTCGCTCTGTGCGGCGTCGAGCAGGTCGAGCAGATCCTGCGGGTCGTCGTTGCCGCCCGTCACATAGCACTTCACCCCCGTTCCGTCCAGGCGCTCGTCCGCGAACGC
>JAZBOM010000331.1:0-2195 GCA_036351205.1 Thermoleophilia bacterium
GAGCAACTCCCCCGGGATGCCCTCGAGCAGCCCGGTCACGACTCGTCCTCCGACCCCTCGCCCTCCTCCTCGGCGATCTGCTCGATCGTGCGCCCGGAGACGACCGACGCGGGCTCGGTGCTGGTCGGGTTGCGGCGCGCGTCGGCGCGCTCGTCGTCCATCTTCACGAGCAGCCAGTCCTTGCCCTCGTTGCGCCTGGTCCGGATGAGGGCGTAGCCGCCCTCGAGCTTCTCGCCCTGGAGCCACACGGCGGCGCGCCCGTCCTCGAGCGCTTCGTCCAGCGGCACGTCCCCGCCGTCGTCGTCGTGGCTGATGTTGCCGTACGTCCCCGCGTCCCAGATCAGCACCGTGCCGGCTCCGTACTCGCCCTCGGGGATCACGCCCTCGAAGTCGCCGTACTCGACGGGGTGGTCCTCGACCGCCACCGCAAGCCGCTTCTCGCGCGGGTCGGTCGAGGGTCCTTTGGGCACGGCCCACGACTTGAGCACGCCTCCGACCTCGAGACGGAAGTCGTAGTGGAGACTGCTCGCGTCGTGCTTGTGGATGACGAAGCGGCGGCCGTCGTCGCCGGAGGCCGGGCCGCCGCCGGGCTCCGAGGTGGAGCGGAAGTCGCGCTTGCGCCGGTACTCCTCGAGCTTGTCGTCACCCATGGCGCCTCCCCTCAGCGACCGCCGTTCGCGGTGTCCGCCACGCACACATCTCTCTTGCCGTCTCCGCTCCTGGTGCGGCCGAAACCGATGCCGGGCGCGCGCTTCTCCACCCACGCCTCGACGGCAGACCCGCGGCGGGCGCGAGGCTTTCCGACCTGCTCGCAGGCAAGAACACCCCGCACGCCGCGATGATCGCGACCCCTGACAGAACCGGCTTCGTAGTGCCGGCGGGGCGCCGTGCTAGCTCGCCGGGCGTGCCCTGAGGAACAGCCGTTCCCCGACGAAGACCGCGAGAAGGCCGGCGCCGGCCGCCCAGACCACCAGGGTGTCGCTGGACGCCTTGACGACGACGAAGGCGGCGAGCACGACGCCGTCGAGGACGAGCGCCGCCACGAGGACCGAGGCGCGGGCCTGGACCTCCTGCCTCAGACGCCGCAGCAGGCCCCAGTGGATGGCCATGTCCATGACGATGTAGAAGATCGCCCCCACGGACGCGATCCGGCTCAGGTCGAGGAAGACCGTCAGCACCATGGCGATCACGACCGTGTACACCAGGGTGTGGTGCTGGATCGTGCCCGGCATGCCGAAGTGACTGTGGGGCACGAGCTTCATGTCGGTCAGCATGGCCAGCATCCGCGACACGGCGAAGACGCTCGCCACGACGCCCGAAGCAGTGGCGACGATGGCGAAGGCCACCGTGAACCACAGGCCGACGTCGCCGAAGACGGGTCGCGCGGCTTCGGCCAGCGCGTAGTCCCGCGCCGCGACGATCTCGTCCACACTGAGGTTGGATCCGACTGCGAGGGCGACGAGCAGGTAGACCGCGAGGCACAGGACGATCGAGGCGATGATGGCGCGGCCGATGTTCCTGTGCGGCTCGGTGATCTCCTCGCCGCTGTTCGTGATGGTCGTGAACCCTTTGTAGGCAAGGATGCCGAGGGCGACGGCGGCGAGGAAGCCGCCCACCCCGGAGGACGAGGCGCTCGTCGAGGACGCCGGCGCCGAGATGCCCGACGTCCAGAGGATGACGACGCCGAACACGACGAGGCCGCCGATCTTGAGGAACGCGGTGACGAACGAGGTCGTCTGGATGAGCTGGTTGCCGAGGACGTTGACGAGAAAGGCGAACCCGAGCAGCGCGACACCGAGGACGGGCACGAGCCAGCTGTCCGGCCCGATGTCGAAGGGCTGGAGCGCATAGGTGCCGAACGTGCGCGCGACGAGGCTCTCGTTGACGACCATGGAGAAGTACATGAGCAGCGCGAATGCCCCCGTCCAGGCGGTCTTGCCGTAGGCCTTCGCGAGGAACATGGCGATGCCGCCCGCGGACGGGTAGGCGGAGGCCAGCCGGACGTACGAGTACGCGCTGAAGCCCGCGACGATGGCAGCGCCGGCGAAGGCGAGCAGGTAGAGCTCGCCGGCGAGCTCGGCCATCTGGCCGGTGAGCGCCAGGATCCCGGCCCCGATCATGACGCCGGTGCCCATGGCGACGGCGCCGGGCAGCGAGATGCTCGAGGCTTCGTAGTCGGCGGATCTGTTCTCCGA
>JAZBOM010000332.1:0-2163 GCA_036351205.1 Thermoleophilia bacterium
GCCGGGCTCGGCAACACCGGGATCGTCGGCTTCCCGCTCGCCGCCGCCGTCTTCGGGGCGCCCGGCCTCGCCCTCGCCGTCGTCTACTCGGAGTTCCAGTTCCTGATCCCCGTGCTCGCCGTGTCGACGGGGGTGGCGCGGCGCTTCGCCGGCCCGGGCGCCTGCGCCCCGGGGGCGCCCGACCTGCGCACCCTGCTGCGCAGCTGGGTCGTCAATCCCCCGGTCGCCGCCGGCGCCCTCGCCGTGGCTCTGCGCCTCGCCGGCGCGGACCTGCGCGACGCCGTCGAGCCCCTCGGGTCGGCGGCGGCGCTGGCGATCGGCCTCTTCGGCTTCATCCAGGTCGGCCTCGCGGCGCCTCTGGACCGCATCGCGCACACGCTCGGCGACCTCGGTCGCGCGGGTCTCACGCTCGCCCTGCGCTGCGGCGCCGGACCGCTCGCGCTCCTCGGCCTCGGCTGGGTCACCGGGGTCGAGATCCCCGGCGCCTTCCTGCTGCTGGCGGCGACGCCGGTCGCCTTCCACACCATCGTGCTGGCGCGCGTGTACGCCCTCGACGGCGCCCTGCTGCGGCTCCTCGTCGCGATCTCGACCCCTGCCGTGATCACTGTTGTGCTCCTTTGGGAGGCGCTCTGAAGGCTGGCGGATCCCGGGGTCACCGGTTGACACATCATCGTTCATCGTGTTCAGTATATACTGAACTTACTGAATCTACCGAACGCGCCGTGTAGCGCGCCGGCGTCGGCGAGGGGTCGCGATGACGGGATCGGACCAGAGCGAGGAGCGCCAGCGTTTCATCGAGGACACGGCGCTCCTCTACGAGAAGGCGGGCCACACCCGCATGCAGGGCCGCATCATCGCCTGGCTGATGATCTGCGAACCGCCGCACCAGACCGCCGGTGAGATCGCCGCCGGCCTGCAGGCGAGCAAGGCGTCGATCAGCACCAACATCCGCATGTTCGTGGACTTCGGGGTGATCGAGCGTTTCACCCGCCCGCCCGAGCGACGTGACTTCTACAGGTTGGGTGACGACGCCTGGGCGAGGGCGATCGAGCGCGGCTTCCCGCTGATCGCCGCCTTCGGCGATCTCGCCCGGCGCGGGCTCGCGCTCGTGGGGCACGAGCCCGAGGCGCGCGCGCGCCTTCAGGAGATGGGTGAGTTCTACGAGTTCTACGAGCGCGAGCTGCGCGCCGCGCTGGCGCGCTGGGAGCGCAGAAAGCGAGTGCGATGACGGCGGTGATCGAGACCCAGGCCCTCACGAAGTACTACGACGGCAACCGTGGCGTCGTCGACCTCGACCTCACGGTCGAGGCCGGCGTCGTCTTCGGCTTTCTCGGCCCGAACGGCGCCGGCAAGACGACGACCATCAGGCTCCTGCTCGACCTGATCCGCCCGACGTCGGGCAGCGCTCAGGTGCTCGGCCTCGATGCGCGCCGCGACAGCCTGGCGATCCGCCGCCGCATCGGCTACCTGCCCGGCGAGTACACGCTGTACCCGCGGCTCACCGGCGCGGAGACACTCGAGTACCTGGGCAACCTGCGCGGCGGCGTCGACCGGGCGAAGGTGAGGACGCTCGCCCAGCGCCTCGACTTCGACCTCTCGCGCCGCGCCGGCGACCTCTCGACCGGCAACAAGCGCAAGCTCGGCCTGATCCAGGCCTTCATGCACGAGCCCGAGGTGCTGATCCTCGACGAGCCCACCGGAGGCCTCGACCCGCTCGTGCAGCGCGAGTTCTACCGCATGGTCGACGAGACCCGCGAGCGCGAGCAGACGGTCTTCCTCTCGTCGCACGTGCTGCCCGAGGTCCAGCGGGTCTGCGAGCGCGTCGGCTTCGTCCGCGAGGGCCGTCTCGTCGCCGTCGAGGACGTCGCCACCCTCGGCGAGCGTGCCGTCCACCGCATCGAGATCGAATTCGCCGGGCCCGCGCCGAAGGATGAATTCGCGGCCCTCGACGAGGTGCAGGACCTCATCGCCAACGAGCACACGCTCGCCTTCACGGCGAGCGGCCGACTCGATGCCGTGATCAAGGCCGCCGCCCGCCACGAGGTGGTGGCGCTCACCAGTCACGAGCCCGACCTCGAAGACCTCTTCCTCACCTACTACGACGGAGGTGCCGGCGATGCTGCGTGACGCCTTCTTCAAGGGACTGCGCGACCAGCGGCGCGC
>JAZBOM010000333.1:0-5784 GCA_036351205.1 Thermoleophilia bacterium
CGGCTGCACGCCGCCGGGCCAGCCGTCGTGGGCGCTCATCTTGATGAAGACGGGGTAGCCGGCGCCGACGGCGCCGCGTACGGCCTCATACACCTCATAGAGAAGGCGGGCCCGGCGCTGGAGCGAGCCGCCGTAGGCGTCCTCGCGCCGGTTCCGCGCCGGGCTCAGGAACTGGTCGAGCAAGTACCCGTGAGCGGCGTGGATCTGCACGGCGTCGAAGCCGGCCCGACGGGCTCGCGAGGCCGCCTGCGCATAGAGATCCACGACACCGGCGATCTGCGCCTTCGTCATGGCGCGTACGGGGGCTCCGCACACCGGGTCCTCCGTCTCCGGCGACGGCCCGTACGGCCCCTCTTTCTCGGCCACCATCACGGGGCGAAGCGTCGATCCGCTGTGCAGGAGCTGCGCGGCGAGCAGCCCGCCGGCCGCGTGCACCGCATCGCACATCCGGCCGAGCGGCCGGATGAGCGCATCGCGATCGATCCCCGTGACGTTGGTGGCGCCGCGGCCCTCGCGGCAGATGAACATGCTGCCCGCGACGATGAGACCGGCTCCGCCCCGGGCCAGGTCGGCGGTCAGGTCGATCAGCCTCCGGGTGGGGGCGCCGTCGCCGGTCGACAGCCCCTCCTCCGTCGCGCTGCGCACCAGGCGGTTCGGGACGTCCAGCGACCCTAGGCGCCAGGGCCGGAAGATGACGCTGCCGTCACGGGCCGCTCGTGCGTCGGCTGACCGGGTCATCGTGCGGCTTGCCGTCCTCGTCGGTGGGGGAGCGCCCCGGGGCAGTCTCGGGGCCGGTGCGCGGCCACCGTACCACGGCCGACCGCTCGTCGCGTCGCGACTGCCGTCCACCTGCCGTCCACCTGCCGACCTGATGCTGCCGGGACGCGGGGCCACGGCCCCATCAGCCGGCCGGCGCCCTACGCGAGGCACGCCCGCGACCGCGGAAGGCGGTGACTGCTGAGGTGCCCGCGGCCGCGGACGAGGCCGAGCACCGATCGGTGCGTGGCGGCGCCTACTTCGTCTTCACCTGGGAGAGGTCGACCGATCTGAGCCATTCGATCGACCTCGCCAAGCCTTCCTCCGGAAGGACTCGGGGTGAGAAGCCGAGCTCGCGACTGATCTTGCCGTTGCTGTAGCGAAGGTCCCGGCCCAGGAACGCGAGGGTGTACCTCGTCAGGGCCGGCCGCTTGGTCGACCTCGCGGCCCGCCACAGCCCTTCCGCCACTGCGGCCACTGCGTTCGCCAGGGGGAGAGGGATCGTCAGCTTCACGCTCGGCAGGTCGAGCTCGTCCGCGAGCAGGTCTGTCAGCTCCCGCCAGGAGACCACGGCGCCGTCGCAGACCAGGTAGCCCTGCCCCACGGCGCGGTCGTTCGTGAGCGCGAGGACGACCGCGTCCACGAGGTTGTCGATGTAGCACAGCGGTATGGTGTTGCGCGGGCTGCCGAAGAAGACCATCCGGCGGGTCCGCATCGCGTCCACGAGTTCGGGGAGGAAGGAGCGGTCGCCCGGCCCGTACACCCAGAGGGGCCTGAGGACCGCGACCGGGAGTCCTTGCTCTCGTGCGTAGGCGAGCGCCATGTCGTCCGCTTCGGCCTTCGTGTCGCTGTAGAGGAACCCCGTTCTCTTCAGCGGGAACGAGTCGTCGACGACCCGGCCGTCCGGGTAGATGCCGAACACGTCGGCGGTACTGAAGTGGACGACCCGCTTCACGCCGCTTCGCAGCGCGGCGTCGAAGACGTGACGCGAGCCCTCGACGTTGACCCGCGCGAACGTCTCTCGCGCGCCCCAGTCGCTCACCAGGGCAGCGCAGTGCACGACGGCATCCACGCCGTCCATGGCCTCGCGAACGGACGCCGCGTCGGTGACGTCGCCGCGACACACCTCGCATCCCGCGGCACTCAGGGCCGACGCGTCTGAGCGGCGTCGCACGAGCGCGCGCAGCGTGCAGCCCTCGGATCTCAGACGCCGCGCGACCGCGCCCCCGACGAAACCGGTCGCCCCCGTCACGAGGACCGTCTGGATCTCCCGTCCAAGGCTCATGGCCGGCCACCGTTGCACTGTCGGTACGTCAGGCGAGGGCCGATGACGCCGTCGCCTGCAGTATGCGGCCGCATCACGGCCGAGAATCTGCCGACGAGGCGCGCCGTCGCGCGTCCCTGCCGCCTCCCCGGCGGCGCCTGCCCGCGCTCCAGCGCCCCCCGGACGCGGGCCGCCTCGGGCCTCAGGGCCCGTCGACTGTGACCGCGGGGGGTCACGCACCCCGCCAGGAGGGCGGCTCGACGTGGGCGCGGCCCGCGAGGAGGTACCCGAGAGCGACGTGTACGGCGGCCGTCGAGCCGATCGCGTAGGAATGGCTCTTGCCGGGGAACATCGCGAGGCTTCCCGCGGGGATGCCCTCGGCCGTGCGACGGATGAGGTCCGCGGAGTAGTAGCGGTCGGCGCTCCCGCCGACGACCAGCGTCGGCGCCGCCACCCGGCCTAGGCCCGGCTCGGCATCGAACCGGTCCTCGGCTGCGGCAACGACGAGCATGTCGGAGGGGTCGCCGGACGCGAGAAGCGGCGCGAACGCCCAGGCGAGGGCCTGCATCGGGTACCGGGTCAGGCCCGAGACCATCGGGCCCATGGCCACTGCCATGGCCCGGCGATGCTCGCCTGCAGCGGTCAGGCGGGCCATCTCGGCGTTCACCTTGCGCCCGCAGGGCGAGAAGGCGCAGGCGGCGCCGGCCAGGACCAGGCGCCGGACGAGGTGCGGGTGGTCGATGGCCAACTGGAGGGCGACCGAGCCTCCCGTGGACACGCCGTGGACGTACACCGGCTCGCCGATGTCGTGCTCGACGGCCTCGGCGTAGTACCGCGCGATGTCGGACATCGTGGCGCCGGACGGCAGACCGGGGGGTCCGTTCACGACGTACACGGTGAAGTGCTCGGCGAACGCCGTGACCCCCGAGAGCACCATGCGCCGCTCGAGGCCGGTCGGGTTCCTGTGCTCGGTCGTCACCAGCCTGACCGCGAGGAGCGGAGGACCCGCTCCGAGACGAAGGAACGGCACGCCGCTGCGGAAGGTGCCCTCAGTGATGCGTCTTCCCATCTCCGCCCCCTCGGTCGCGGTCGACGGCGAGTTCCTACCCGGCGGGGGGCGAACGCCTGAACAGCGTCCGTTGGCAGCGCCCGATCGGACGCGCCGGCGCCGGTCGCGTCGCCGGTCCCCCCGTTGCGTCTGCAGCGCGGCGCACCGCGCAGTCCCGCGCGCCACAGCGGGCGTTCGCCGCGCAGCGCCCGCTGCTCGGGCCCAACGCTTGTGATCGCCCCGCGAGGTGTACAAAGAAGTCGAAGGAAGCCCGGCAGGGTGGCGCACGGTGGGCATCAGGGGAGTCGCGGTCTCTCAATCCGCCGGTCCGCACGGGCCGCTGGGATGGGTCACGGCCTGGATCATGCCGGTGTTCTCCGACGCCTACTGCGGCGACCTGGCCGGGGCGCTCGGACTGCAGGCGACGGACGACCTGCTCGAGGTCGCGTGCGGGGCGGGCGCGTTCCTGCAGAAGCGGGCGACGCACGTGCGTCACGTCGCCGGTATCGATCACTCGGAGATCCAGGTCAGGATGGCGCGCCGGCGGCTCCGTGACCGTGTCGAGCGGGGGACTGCCGAAGTCGTGCAGGGCGACTCGGCGGCGCTCCCGTGGGACGACGCTACCTTCAGCGCCGTGGCCTGCAACTGCCTCGGCTGCTTCAGCCGGCCGGAGAGGTCGCTGCAGGAGATGCTCCGCGTCCTGCGGCTGGGAGGACGGGTGGCCCTCAGTATCGACCACTGTCCGGACGATGCGGCGGTGAAGCGGGCCGAGCGGAGCTGGGGACTGCCGGCCTGGACGGACGCGGGGTTCTGCGCCTTGTTGCACGACGTCGGCTTCCGCGACATCGCCGTCTCCCATGCGAAGCAGATGACGATCGTGAGGGCGGCGAAGCTGTAGCGTGTGACCGGGCGTCCTGCCCCTGCCCGTCACGTCCTGTCTGGTGGCCGGTGTCCGGCGGCGGCCCCGTGAGCCCGAGCACATGGCTGCCTCAGAGCCCACCTGATGCCGGCGGACATGAGCCGAGCGCAGCCGGCCCATGACAGGCGACGTCTCGTGATGCTACCGTCGGCGCCGTGATCACCATTCTCCTCAGCCTGGGCACCGCGTTCAGCTACGCGCTGCAGGACTACCTCATGATGCCGGTGGCCCGCGTGGCCTCCGTGGTCGCGGGCGTCCTCTGGATCAGGGTCGTGGCCGTCTTCGCCCTTCTGGTCACGGTGGCGTTCGTCGGCGGGCTGCCGTCGGGCGGCGAAGAGTGGCGGGCCGCCGGCTTCGCCGCCCTCGGCGGCGTCTTCGAGGTGGCGGCGTTCATGGCGTGGCTCACGGCGCTCAGCCGCGGGCAGCTCTCGGTGGTCGCACCGCTGGGCTCGCTTTCCAGCGCCTTCACGGTGCTCTTCGTGCTCATGATCGGGCAGTCCGTGGCCGCCGTCGTCTGGGTCGGGCTTCCGCTGGCCATCCTGGGCAGCGCGCTCACCTCGCTCGAGCCGGCGGCGGACGGGAGCCGCTCGCGCTCGGCCGCCGCCGGCGCCGGATGGGCGATCCTGGCGGCGGCGATCTTCGGCGTGATCACCATCGTCTTCGGCCAGGCCTCGGCGCTGCCGGCCGTGAGCGTCGCGCTGTTCGCCGGCCTGAGCACCCTGGCGGTGACCGTGCCGATGGCGATCGTGCTGCGCGCCTGGCGCCTGCCGCGGCGGTTCCATCGGCGTGTCGGGGCCTGCGGGGTGCTCGACGCGGGGGCCCTCATCACGTTCGCCGCGGCGACGGCCATAGGCCCCCTGTCGGTCGTCGGCATCCTCGTCGCCCAGACCGGCACCATGGCCGTCCTGCTCGGCATGGTGCTGCTCGGCGAGCGGCCCAGCCGCCCGCAGATGGCGGGCATCGTGCTCACCCTCGCCGCCGTCACGCTGCTCGGCGCCGTCGCGTAGGGAGGAGGCGCGTGGCCGCGGCCGCCGGCGCGGGACCGTGCCCGGCGCCGTTTCGTGGTCGGCGCTCGGGGGACCCTTGGCGGCGGCTTCGGGCGGTCCGTTGGTGTGGCGGTGAGGTAGAGTCGGGCTGCGGAGAGGGCGCGGCCGGACTCTCCGCGGCGCGGACGGGAGGCCCCGGATGTTCGAGCTACCCGAGCTCACGGTGATCACGGGTCAGATGAACGGCGTCCTGCCGGGCCTCACGGTGGCCCGCGGCAGCCTGGGGAACAGCCCGCACAAGTTCGTCTGGTACGACCGCACGCCGGAGGAGTTCGCCGGTAGCGTCGCCGGCCTGCGGGTCGGCCCGGCGCGGGCGGAGGGGAAGTGGCTCTTCCTGCCGCTCGAGCCGGGGTACGTGCTGCTCCTCGGCGAGTGGGGCGGGCGCATCCGCTACCACGACAGAGGGGACCCTCTCCCTGCGAAGCGGCACCTCGACCTCGAGTTCACGACGGGCGCCGCCCTGTCGGCGACGACGCAGATGTGGGGCGGCGTGCACCTCTGCGAGGCCGGGCGCGAACACGAAGTGAAGTACGTGAAGGGCATGCGCCCCACGCCGGTGGACGAAGGGTTCGACCGGCGGTACTTCGGCGACCTGGTCGTCGAGGCGCAGCAGGCGGGCAAGCGCAGCGTCAAGGGCCTGCTGACCCAGGACCAGCTCATCCCCGGCTTGGGCAACGCCATCGCCCAGGACATCATGTTCCGCGCCCGTCTCCACCCGCGCCGCTCCATCGCGGAGCTGAGCGAGGGGCAG
>JAZBOM010000334.1:0-2725 GCA_036351205.1 Thermoleophilia bacterium
GACCGCGTCACGAAGCTCGTGCAGCCGCGCGAGCACCCGGCGCACGCTCTCGGGCTGGTTCGACGTGGTCGCCAGTCCGCGTGTGAGCAGCCACTCGGACCACTCCTCGCGTGCGGCCTCGAAGGCGGCCGCCGCATCGCCGGCGGTGCGGCGCCGCGCGTCGGCGGTTCTGCCCAGCTGCTCGGCCGAGGACCACAGCCTCCGGCACTCCTCGAGCCGGTTTTTCAGCTCGAGCAGGGCGCCCGGCGGCGGCAGCTCGTCGAGGCCGAGCCGCCGCAGCAGGGCCGCGGTTTCCGGTGAGCGCCCGGACCGCCCGATCAGCGGCCACACCAGCAGCCCGGCGGCCAGCGCCGCCGGCAGCACGGCGGCCGCAACCAGCCACCGGTCGCCGACGACCAGCCCGGCGATCGCCAGCGCCACGGCGATCAGGAACGACGCTGCCGCCGGCACCCGGTAGATGCTCCGGTGGGCGACCTCACCGCCGAGGGCGAGCAGCCGGTCCGCGCCCAGCAGGCGCACCCCGACCTCTTCGGGCGCTCGGCCGTCGTCCGCGACTCCGACCTCGAACGAACGTCTGAGCGCCTGTGCGAGCGCCTCGGCGTGCTCAGCCTCGGCCTCCACGGCCCGCCGTTCACTCTCGTCGCGATGCCGCCGGGCCTCGCCCAGGCGCTCTTCGGCTGCCTCGACGAGAGCCTCGAGGTCGAGGTCGAGCCGGACGGCGAGCGCGTTATCGAGCGACCATCCCTCGCCGAGTTCGTCGACCATCCGCCGCTCCTCGGCCTCGAGTGCCTGCAGGCGCTCGGCCTCGCGGCGCATCTGCTCGATCTCGGACCGGAAGAGCTCGCAGCGGGCGCTCAGGCGCTCGATCGCCTCTGTCCTCTCGAGCAGGGCCTCGTCGACCTCAGCAGCCGCGGCGTCGCGCTGCAAGGCCTCGGCCGCCAGCCGGTGCTCGACCTCCCCCTCCTCCGCCTCGCGGGCCCGCTCGGCAAGCCGACGCGCCTCTCCGAGCAGTGCCGTCAAGCAGTCCTCGTCGCTCCTCGCCGCTGCCACCGCGCGCTCGAGGTTCCCGAGCTCGGCGGCGACCTCCGCCCGTTGCTCGCGATCCGCGCGGTAGCGCTCGGCGCTCTCCTCGACCTTCCTTCGGCGTTCGCGCAGCTCCCGCAGCTCCGAGTTGAGGGTGTGGATCAGGCGGGTGCGGGCACGCGGCGCCCACAGCTCGTCGGCCTCGCCGCGCAGCGCCGCGAGGACGTCGTTGGGGTCCGCGCCGAGCCCCGCGGCGGTGGCGTAGAGCCGGGAGCCGATGTCGTCCAACGACTTCGGATCGGACAGCTGCTCGAGCGAGAAGCCGAAGACTGCGGCGAAGGTGGCGGCGCTGACGCCGCGCGTCAAGGACCCGAGGAGGACGTCGGCAGGCTCTTCCCCCTGCGGCCCGTGCACGACGGCCTCGCCGCCGTGCGCGCCCTCGACGCGCTCGATCGTCCACCGCTGCTCGCCGTCAGCGAACACCAGGCGCCCGACCCGCTGGTCGCCGGTCGGCGGCAGGTACTGGCGCTCCACAGTGCGGCCGCGAGGAAAGCCGTACAGGATGTGGCGGACCAGGGAGGTGAAAGTGCTCTTGCCGGCCTCGTTGCGGCCGAGCACGACGTTGAGACGGGGACCGAGGCCGTCGAGGAGCTCGCCTGCAAGCTCGCCGTAGCGGACCGCCTCGACCCGTTCGAGGTGCATCATTCGGCGTCTCCGCCGAGGCGGTCGAGGCAGAGGTCGCGGGCCCGCTCGATGAGGCGCTCCGCCTCCACCCCGAGGTCCGGCCGCAGCGCGAGCTGCGCGCGCACCGGCGCGAGAATCTCCTCGACGAGCGCCCGAGCGGCGTCCTCTCGCGAGGCCCACTCCCCGGCCAGCCGCACCAGGTCCCCCCGCAGGCCCTCCTCGGCCCGCAGCGCCTCGAGGTCAATCACCGCCCCAGTGGCATCGCGGACCCGGTCGATCCAGAGCCACGGCTCCTCTTCGAGCTCCGGCCTGCGCAGATCGGCCGTGAGATCGCGGAGCACGCCGGGGCGCGCGAGGTCGGCGTGCACCCGCGAGCGCCCCTCGAGCTCGACTCTGGCGAGGACCGGCCGTCCGCCGCCGTCGCGGCGGGCCGAAGCGCACGCGTCGGCGACAGCCCGGTGCGCGTCCTCCAGGCTCGCGTCGCCGCTCAGGTCGACGGTCAGCCGCCGCCACAGGACGGCTGCCGTATCCACGAACTCGAGCCGCGCGCCGGCCGCGTCGAGCTCGACCACGTAGCAGCCCCTTGGCCCCTCCTCCGTCGGGTCGAGGCCCTGGGTCGAGCCCGAGTACACGATCGGCGGTCGCTCGGCGATCGGGCCAGGTACGTGGACGTGTCCGAGCGCCCAGTAGTCCATGCCGGCGGCCTGCAGGTCGGCGACCGTGCAGGGCGCGTAGTTGTCCCAGCCCGGCCGCTGGCCGACGTTGGCGTGCAGCACAGCGACGGCCAATGGATCCTCGGGGCTGCGGACGTAGCCAGCCGCGAGGTTTTCGCGAACGACCCGCGTCGGATAGCTGCGTCCGTAGATCGCGCACAGCGTCTCGCCGCCGCGCACCACCTCGCGCCGCTCGACCTCGCGGTGCGAGAAGACCACCACCGACGGCGGCAGCTCGAGGCCCGCCGACCAGCCGTCGGCGGCGTCGTGGTTGCCGTGCACCACGTAGGCGCCGATCCCGGCCC
>JAZBOM010000335.1:0-12758 GCA_036351205.1 Thermoleophilia bacterium
CGAAGGCGACGCAGACCGAGTCCGCGAGCGGCGACGCCGAGAGGGGCACCACGGCGCCGGGCGTGAGACCACAGACGCCGGCGGCCGCGTCGCCGGCGGCCCTCTCGCTCTCCAGCGCGACGCCGGTCTTGAGGGCCAGGAGGCGGCCGCCGGTGGCCAGGGCGGGAGCCGCGAGCTCGACGACCTCGGCCAGCGCGCCGACGGCGCGTGCCGTCACGAGGTCGAAGGCCTCGCGGCCCTGAGCTCCAGGGGCCGCGAAGCTCTCGCTGCGCGCGCAGACGACGGCGACGCGGTCGGCCATCCCCAACTCATCGACCGCCGCGGTCAGGAAGTCGCACTTCTTGCGCACGGAGTCGAGCAGAGTGACGGAGAGCCGCGGCGCCGCGATGGCCAGCGGCAGCCCGGGGGCGCCGCCGCCGCTCCCGAGGTCGAGCAGCCGGAGGCGTTCGAGCGCGCCATCGCCTGCGCCGCTGCCCTGGACGCCGTCGACTCCGGCCACCACATCGAGCAGCGCCAGAGCGTCGCCGACGAGAGTCTCGACGGCGTCGTCGCGGCTGCGGAGGCCGGTCACGCGCCCGCGGCGCCAGCCGAGCACGAGCGTGATGTAGCGGTCGAGCGCCGCCACCTGGTCCGGAGTCAGGGCGAAACGGGAGGCGAGGGCGGGGAGCGCGGTCACGGGGCGAAGGCGACGCCCGCCGCAGGGGTCAGGCGTCGGCGCGCTTCGTGAGGATAAGGACGGTGCCGCCCTCACTCGGTCGCCGGAGGTCGAACTCGTCGACCACCGCGCGGATGATCGAGATGCCGAGCCCGCCTTCGGCCTCGGGCAACCCGGGGACCGCCTGACAGTCGGGGCACTCGGTCGCGTCGTCGTGGAAGCCTGCGCCCTCGTCGCGGATGGAGAGCACCACGCAATCGTCGCCCATACGGAACTCGAGGTGCACCTTGCCGTCGTCGTGGTCGTAGGCGTGTCGCACGGAGTTCGAGCACGCCTCGGTGAGGGCGAGCTTGAGGTCGGCCACCGCGTCGTCGGAGAAGCCCACACGGCGGCGCAGGAAGCCGCTCAGTGCGAGGCGACCGAGCACGACGTACTCGGCCCGCGCGGGGATGTCCAGTCTGACGAACTCATCCATGGCTGCCGCATCCTACCTGACGCTCACGATCCCCCGCCAGCGCGCTTCCCGCGCCCGACGTCCACACGTACGTTGATGTTGTGCCCGCAGAAGGTGCAAAAGGTACCTCGGAGGGCGAGATCCTCGACCTCGTACCCCGTGCGGCGCACGAGAAGCCGTTTACAGTTCGGACAGACCGTGTTCTCTCCTTCGTGGCCGGGCACGTTGCCGATGTACACGAACTCGAGCCCCGCCTCGTGCCCGATCGCGACGGCTCGCTCGAGCGTCGCTACCGGCGTCGCCGGCAGGTGCGACAGCTCGAGATACGGCATGAAGCGCGTGACGTGCCACGGGGTCTTCGGGCCCAGCTCGGCGGCGATCCAGCCGGCGAGGGCGCGCAAGGCGTCCGGGTCGTCGTTCACCGTCGGCACGACGTTGGTGACGATCTCGACGTGACAGCCGTGCTCGGACTGCGCCCGCACGGCCGCGGCCAGCACCGGGCTGAAGTCCTTGATGCGGCAGAGCTCGTGGTACGCCTCGGCGGTGAACCCCTTGACGTCGACTCTGTAGGCGTCGATATGAGGGCCGAGCACGTCGAGGGCCTCCTCGGTGATGTAGCCGTTCGTCACCATCACCGTGTAGAGGCCGTGCTCGTGCGCGACCTGGGCACCGTCGAGGATGTACTCGAGCCAGATCGTCGGCTCGTTGTAGGTCCAGGCGACGCCGGCGCAGCCGTTGTGCTCGGCGAGCACCGGCAGATTGCGGACGGGCAGCTCCCTGAGGTCGCGGGCGACCGTGGCCGCGTCGGCGTGCGCGATCTGCCAGTTCTGGCAGTGCCGGCAGGTGAAGGTGCAGCCGACGCTGCCCAGCGAGAGGACGGTGCTGCCGGGGAAGAAGTGGTAGAGCGGCTTCTTCTCGATGGGGTCGGCGGCGACGCTGCAGACGCGGTCGTAGATCAGCGTGTAGAGACGCCCGTCGCGGTTGACGCGCGCCCGGCAGACGCCGGAGGCGCCGGGCGCGATGCGGCAGAGCCGCGGGCAGACGCGGCACTGTACGCGCCCGTCGTCGAGCGGGTCCCAGAGCATCGCCTCGTGCTGTGCCGCCTTCGTCACTCGCCACCTCCTCGTCTCGCCGTTCGTACCCGCTCGCGTCGCCTGGCGGCCGTTCAGCCCGGTCGCGGTCCGAGGCGGTCGATGCCGCGCTCGACGACCGCCACGAGCTCTGCCTGCAGGGCGGCGTTGCCCGAAGCCACGGCGGCGATCTGGAAGCTCGCGTCGGAGCCCAGCACGAGGCGGTCGTCGAGCGCCTCGCCGTGGGCCCCCGTGACCGGGATGCCGGCCTCGCGGCACAGCACGTAGGCGGCGGCGAGGTCGTAGGGCGAGTTGCAGAGCACGTGACCGCGCCCCACGCGGCGGAACTCGGCCTCGGCCCACGGGTGGGCGGCGATGATCGCCGGCCCGATGTCGACGTAAGCGTCGAGCTGGCCGGTGAGGATGCGCGTGATCGAGTAGGTCGCCGAGCCGACGTCGAAGACGCAGCCGCCGACCGAGGAGACGTCGATGAGCTCCTCGAGGACGGTAGCGAGGATGACCGCCGGCCGGCCGCGGAAGCCGAGGGTCCAGAAGAGACTCTCGAGCGCCGCGGCGGCCACGGGGCGGAACGGAAGGTCGGTGCCGTCGGCCCGGCGCATGCGGAACCCGGCACCCTTCTCGGCCGAGAAGACGTCGCCGTTCTTGATCTCCTGGATCACGCCGGCGGCGACGTCGCCCATCGTCGGTGCCGCCGACGGCGCGACGGCGGCCACGCTCACGCACGACATCTCGAAGCCGGCGGCGGCCGGACGAGTGCCGTCGATCGGATCCACGATCAGGATCATCTCCGGGTCGGCGGCCCCCATGAGGCCGCCGTCCTCCGAGTAGTAGGCCCAGCCGGGCAGATGGCGCGCCATGTAGGCGGCGAGGTGGCGCTCCGCCTCCTCGTCGATGCCGAAGGTCACGTCACCGCCGACCGCGACCCCGGCGTGGACGCGGGCCGCGCGGCTGCCCATCGAGGGCAGGACGACGGCGCGCAGCGAGGCGCAGAGGTCTTCGAGCTGCCGGACGATGTCGCTCACGGGCGCCCTCGGGTGCACGGCTCGTGGTCGCCGGCGGCTCACCGCGCGGCGCCTGGGGCCTGGATTCTACCCTGCTATACTCTCACCCGCGGCGCGGGCCACGGCATCCGTGCCCATCCATCCGCTCCCGCGGGGCTGACGTGTATGGACGATCACGAGCCGTCGGCCGGTCGCGGCGCCATCGCCTACCGCGGCCGGGGCGACGCCATCTACCTCAACATCACCAACCGCTGCTCGTGCGCCTGCGAGTTCTGCATCCGTGAGTTCAGCGACGGCGTCTACGGCGAGGTGCTGGTCCTCGACCAGGAGCCCGAGGTCGAGGATGTCACGGCCGAGGTCGAGCGCGCCTTCATGGACGGGCCCGCCGACGAGGTCGTCTTCTGCGGGTTCGGCGAGCCCACGATGCGCCTCGACGTCGTGCTCGGCGTCACCGAGTGGCTGCGCCTGCGCCGCATCCGCAGCCGTCTCGACACCAACGGGCACGGCCAGCTGCTGAACCCCGACCTCGACGTGCCGGCGGTCCTGGCGGCAGCCGGCCTCACGGCCGCCACCGTGAGCCTCAACGCGGCCGACCCCGAGACCTACGACCTGCTCTGCCGGCCGATGTTCAGCAAGGCGCACAGGGCCGTCATCCGCTTCGCCGAACTCTGTGTCGGACACGGTATCGAGACGACGCTGACCGCGGTGGACTACCCCGGCGCCGACCCCGAGGGTTGCGCCGCGATCGCGAGCGCCATCGGCGCGGGGTTCAGGCTGCGGCGGCTGGCTCCGCCGCCGGGAGCCCGGACGAGCGAGGGGGGAGAAGCATGAGCGACAAGGGAGTGCGCATCCTGCTGGTGGACGACGAGGAGGCCATCCTCAAGCTGCTGCGCTTCCCGCTCGAGAAGGAGGGCTACACCGTCGTCACGGCGCGCGACGGCGAGGAGGCGATGGAGACCTTCGATCGCGAGCGCTTCGACCTCGTGATCCTCGACATCATGCTCCCCGGCCTCGACGGCCTCGAAGTCTGCCGCCGGATCCGCGCGCAGAGCATCGTCCCGATCATCATGCTCACTGCGCGCTCCGAAGAGATCGATCGCGTCCTCGGCCTCGAGATCGGCGCCGACGACTACATCACCAAGGATCGCTTCAGCCTGCGCGAGTTCCGCAGCCGGGTACGCGCCCAGCTGCGGCGCAGTGAGATGGCGCGCAGCGCCGTCGCCGCCAAGCAGGACGTGCTCAAGGTGGACGAGCTCGAGATCGACCTGCTCAAGCGCAATGTGGTCGTGCGCGGCGACAAGGTCGACCTGACCTACATCGAGTTCGAGATCCTGAAGACGCTGGTCTCGCACCCGGGCAGGGTGTACAGCCGCCAGCTGCTGCTGCAGCTCGTCTGGGGCGACTCCGACTACCGCGATGCGCGCACCGTGGACGTGCACATCCGCCACCTGCGCGAGAAGCTCGAGAAGGACCCCAAGGACCCGGAGTTCATCTTCACCGTCCGCAACATCGGGTACAAATTCAGGGAGTTCTGACCCCGCGGGCGCCCGCCGCGTCCGGCGTCGCCGAGCATGCTGCGCTCCGTCAAGAATTGGCTCACCCTCCTGGTCGTGGCCCTCGTCGCCATCGCCTCCGTGATCACGTGGGTGTATGTCGTCCCTCCGCTGCGCGACCGCCTCGAGGACGGCAAGCTCGCCGACATGCGCGCGAACGCCGCGATAAGCAGCGGTACGGTCAGCGAGTTCACCCGCTACGACAGCACCACCGGCCAGCTCGTGGTCACCGACGAGGAGCTGTTGATGCAGCTCATCTCGCGCATCGGCATGCGGCTGAACGGGCGCGTGATCGTCTTCGACGAACGCGGGACGGCACGCGCCGACTCGGGGGGGAGCACGCCGGCCTCGAGCGGCGACTACCCGTACCTGGCCCGTGCCCTGGCGAGCGGCCGCGTCGAACAGGGCGTCGTGTACACCAGCCAGGGGCGCTTCGCCGTCACCGCCGTGCCGCTCTTCTCGGAGGCTTCGCGAGGGCCCGTCGGGGCCGTCGTGGTCGCGACGTCGCTGGTCGACGTCGATCGCGCCGTGGCCGCCGTGCAGCGCCAGCTGCTGCAGGCCACGGCTCTCGCCCTCGTGGCCAGCGTCGTCGCCGGGTACCTTGCCTCCTCGCTGATCGCCAGGCGGCTCAAGCGCATCGAGCGCAGTGCCGAGACGATCGCCGGCGGCGACCTCTCCGCCGCCGTGCCGGTCGGTATGCAGGACGAGATCGGCCAGCTCGCCGCCTCCTTCAACACGATGGCCGAGCGTCTGCGCGACGCCTTCACCCAGGTCGCGCGCGAGCGGGACCGCATCGAGCTCCTCCTCAACGACCTGAGCGAAGGCGTCATCGGCATCTCGGCCGACGGCCGCGTCACGATCTCCAACCCCGCCGCCGCCATACTGCTCGGCAACCGCCTGCCGCCGGGAGCGGAGCTGGGCAGCGCTTTCCCCTACGACGTCGCCAACATCTGGTACGAGTCGCGCGACGCGGGGGGCGTGCAGGACGTCGTCTTCGTGCACGGCGACCGAACCCTGGAGGCGGTCACCTACCCCGTGGGCAGCGGAGCCGACTTCACGTCGATCATCGTCGTGCGCGACGTGACCTCCCAGGCGCGTCTCGAGCGTGCTCGCCGCGACTTCATCGCCAACGCCTCACACGAGTTCAAGACCCCGCTCTTCTCTCTCGCAGGGGCGCTCGAGTTGCTCGATGAGGGAGAGCTCAGCCCGGAGGAGCAGAGTGAGTTCCTGGCCGTCATGCGTCAGCAGGTCGACCGCCTGCGCGACCTCGCCGTCAGCATGCTCGACCTCTCGCGCGTCGAGACCGGCTCGCTGCAGTTGGAGCCCGCGGACGTCGACCTCGCCGGAGTCGCCCGGTCGGTCCTCGACGAGTTCCAGCCTCAGGCCCAGGCGAAGCGGCTCGTCCTCTCGGTCGAGCCCGGGGACGGTCCCGAGACGGCATGGTGCGACGAGGAGCGCCTCGCCCAGGTCGTGCGCGCCCTGGTCGACAACGCGGTCAAGTTCTCGCCCGACGGCAGCACCATCCGCGTCTCCACGGACGGCGACGATCGTTTCGCCTCACTCCTCATCAGCGACGACGGTCCCGGCATCGCCGACGACGAGCTGCCGCTGATCTTCGAGCGCTTCCATCGCGGGCGCGACGAGCGCGCCACGACGACGGGGGCCGGCCTCGGCCTGTCGATCGCCCGCGAGCTCGTCGAGCTGATGGGCGGTGCGCTCAGCGCGTCGTCCGCGGAGGGCGCCGGCACGACCTTCACCGTGCGACTGCCGCGTAACCCGTACAGCGCACGGGGCAACCGCGGCGGGAGGGCTTGAGCCGTGGCCTCCCAGGCGGGTGGTGGCGCGACGGCTTCGCCGCCCGGCGCGGTTTGCGCGTCGGGCCGAGTGCTCACATACATGTCGAGGGGCACCGCCCCGGTCGTCGCCGCGACGGCCGGACGGCGCTCGCAGCCACGCGAGCAGAAGGGTTGAGCAGATGCGGTCGATGAGCAGTTTCGTTGTCGGACTGGCGGGCGGTGTCGTCGGCACGGTCGCCGTCGCTCTCATCCTGATACTCGCGTTCGACGCCGGCGGCGTAGAACGCGAGACGGTCGTGAAGACACCGACAATCCCGCTCACCCAGGGGCAAGGCGACGGCCTCAGCCCCGCGCAGATCTACGACGAGCTCGCCGGCGGCGTGGTGATGATCCTCGCGACCTTCGAGGCGCCCGATTCGTGGTGGAACTCCGGCCCCTCACAGGGTCTCGGGACGGGGTTCGTGACCTCGGAGGACGGCTACATCCTGACCAACGCCCACGTGGTCAGTCAGGACGGTGCCGTGGCCGAGAAGGTGACGGTCGTCTTCAGGGGTGAGGCGGGCGAGGAGCGCGTCGAAGGTACGCTCGTCGGCGTCGACAACGACAGCGACGTCGCGCTGATCCAGGTCGATCCCGAAGGGCTCGACCTCACGCCCCTGCCGCTGGGCGACTCCGACACCGTCACCGTCGGCGAGCCGGTGGTCGCCATCGGCAATCCCCTCGGCTACGACTTCTCGGTCACCTCGGGCATCGTCTCGGCTACGGGTCGCAGCCTCCGCTCGCCGAGCGGCGCCGTCATCCCCGACGGCATCCAGACCGACGCCGCCATCAACCAGGGGAACTCGGGAGGACCCCTCATCAACGCCAGCGGGCAGGTCATCGGCATCAACGAGCAGATCGCGACGCAGAGTGGCGGCAACGAGGGCCTCGGGTTCGCCGTCCCCATCAACACCGCGGTCCGCGTGATGGACCAGCTCAAGGAGAACGGCGAAGTCACGTACGCCTGGCTTGGTGTCGGCGGCCAGACGGTCACCGCCGAGGTCGCCGAGATGTTCGACCTCGGCGTCCGGGCCGGCGCCCTGATCGAGCAGGTCGTCCCTGGAGGTCCGGCCGACGAAGCCGGCCTGCGCGGCGGGGGCCGCACCGTCGACGTTCAGGGTCAGGACTACGTCATCGGTGGCGACATCATCACCGAGATCGACGGTACCGAGATCACGGGGTATGACGACCTCGTCGCCTACCTGGCCGAGAAGCGGCCCGGCGACACGGTCAGCGTCACGATCGTGCGCGACGGCCAGACCCAGCAGTTCGAGGTCACGCTGGGAGAGCGCCCGCCGGCGATGTAGCGAAGCCGCGGCACGCGACTGCAGTCAGGAGCGATTCGCGACCGGCAGGCTTTTCGGCCTGCCTCCGTGCCGCGAATCGTGGGTGCGCGTGTCCCCTCCGAGCCTGCGCACACCGAGTTCACCACCAAAAGCGACAGGACACCCACCTTTTTTGACACGCGGCCGCGCGCCCGGTATAAATGGTCGGCGGGCCGCCCACGGCCCGACCGCTTCGCCCGCCGCACGTGCCGTCCACGCTTCGCCTCACGAGAAGGAGTCCGTGGTCACACAGCCGCTCGATACGCGCATGAGCGCGCTTCTGCCCGTCGTCCAAGGCCTGGCCGAGATGTTCGGGCCCGACTGCGAGGTCGTCCTTCACGACCTGTCCCGGCTGCCCCACTCGATCGTGTCCATCGAGAACGGCCACGTCACCGGCCGCACGGCCGGCGATGTGCCCACCGACCTCATGCTTCGCACCCTGCGCGCGGCCGACGACTCTGACGACGTGCGGCTCTACGTGACCTCGAGCGACGGCAAGATCCTCAAGTCGCTGGCCGTGACGCTGCGCGACGAAGAGGGTCGCGCCTTCGCGATCCTCGGCCTCAACTACGATCTCTCCGACGTCGTGCAGACACAGCGCACGCTGGCGAACTTCGCCGCCGTCGGGCGTCTCGGGAGCGAGACCGTGCCCGAGCGCGAGGAGATCTTCGCCGGCGACATCCGCGACGTCGTCGCCGGCATGATCGCGAAGATCCTCAACGAGATGGGCAAGACCCCGGGCGTCATGAGTCGCGAGGAGAAGATGGAGGTCGTCAAGCGCCTCGAGGAGCGCGGGGCCTTCCTCGTCAAGCGCTCGGCCGAGCAGGTCGCCGAGGCGCTCGATCTCTCGCGCTACACGATCTTCAGCTACCTCAAGGAGATCCGGCGGCCAGACGCCGCCGGACCTGCGACTCGAGAGGGCGAGAGGTGAGCGGCTGCGCCGGCGAAGGCCCGGGCACGCCGACGCCGCCCGGTGCGGGCGGGGGGACCGAGTCCGGCGCCGACGCGGGCACCGCTGCAGCCCTCCACGACCTCGTCGTCGCGTCCGGTGCCAAGGCCGTGGCCGTCATCGGGCTCGTCAAGAACGCGGGCAAGACCACGGTCGTGAACTCGTTGCTGGCCCAGACTGAGCGCGCCTTCGGCCTTACCTCGCTCGGCCTCGACGGCGAACGCACAGACCACCTCACCGGTCTCGCCAAGCCCAGCATCTCGCCGCCGGCCGGCACCGTCGTCGCCACGACCGAGGGCTCGCTCGCGCGGTCCCGCTACCGGCTCGAGGTGCTCGAGACGCTCCCCTTCCACACGCCGCTCGGTCACGTCGTCGTGGGGCTGGCTTCGGGCGACGGCTGCGTCGAGGTCAGCGGGCCGACGACCCTCGCCGAACTGCGCGCGACCATCGAGCGGGTCGCCGCGCACGGCGCCCGGCAGGTGCTCGTCGACGGCGCCATCAACCGACTCGGCAGCGCCTCACCGAGAGTCAGCGACGGCCTCGTCATGGCGACCGGTGGCATGGTCGGCGACACGCTCGACGAGGTCGTCGAGACGACGCGCGCCGCGCTCGACATGCTGAGCCTCCCGCAGGCGCCCGGCGAGATGCGGGCGCAGCTCGAGCCGCACGTCGGCACAGCCCGCGCCGTCACGGTCGGGGCCGACGGTGAAGTCATGCCGCTTGAGCTCCAGACCGTCATCGGCGAAGGCGTGGCCGTCGCGCGCGAGGTCGCGCGCCGCGAGGCGGTCACGCTCTACATCGGAGGGGCGCTCACCGACGAGTTCGTCGACGACTTCACGCGCGTGCTGCCGCCTCGCCGGACCCTGTGCGTCGTCGTGCGCGACGCTACCGTCCTGGTGATGCCGCCGACCGCGGTCGCGCGCTTCGAGCGACGGGGCATCGCCCTCCGGGTGCTCCGTCCCCTCCGCGTCCTCGCCGTCACCGTCAATCCCTTCCGCGTACCGCAGCCGTATCGCCCCAAGCTCTTCTTCGCCGCGGTCACCGACGCCCTCGGCGACCGCGTACCCGCGTTCGACGTTGTCAACGGCCTGAGCTCGCCGGCGCAGCCCGGCGCGGCGATGACGGCAGGAGAGAAGGTGGTCCAATGACCGACGCGTTCCACCTGGACGAGGCGCTCGTCGCGCGGGCACGGACCGCCGCCGAGTCCATCGCCGACGACATCCAGCAGCACATCGACGCTCACACGACCGACTCCACCGAGCGCGCCACGCTGCGCCTGCTCGGCGTCGTCGGCGTCAACGAGATCGACGTGCCCCTCGTCAACGTCGTCGTCGAGCACGCGCACCCGCTGCTCGGGGGCGGCGTGACCGCCCCATTCGTCGACCTCATGCAGCAGACCGGGAGGGGAGCCCAGGAGGTCGCCGAAGGCGTGGCCGGCGGCACACTCGCCCTGGCGCCGGTCCCGGCGGAGCGGCGGGCCGCCGTCGAGGAGCGGGCCGCGGAGCTCGCCCGCGAGGGCGTCGCGGCGATCGACGCCGTACGCCGGAGACGCGAGGAGCTCGTGGCGACGAACGGTGAGCCCCTGCGGCCCTACGTGTACGTGATCGTCGCCACCGGCGACATCCACGAGGACGTGCTGCAGGCGAAGGCCGCCGCGCGCGCCGGGGCCGACGTAGTCGCCGTCATCCGCACGACGGCGCAGAGCCTGCTCGACTACGTCCCGTACGGGCTCACGACCGAGGGGTTCGGCGGCACGTACGCGACACAGGAGAACTTCCGCCTCATGCGTGAGGGCCTCGACGAGGTCGGCGCAGAGGTCGGGCGCTACATCCGCCTCTGCAACTACGCGAGCGGCCTGTGCATGCCCGAGATCGCCTACATGGGCTCGATCGAACGCCTCGACATGATGCTCAACGACTCCATGTACGGCATCATCTTCCGCAACATCAACATGCGGCGCACGTTCGTCGACCAGTACCTCGCGCGCCTGCTCAACGCCCGCGCCGGCATCATCATCAACACCGGCGAGGACAACTACCTGACCACGGCCGACGCCTTCTCGAAGGGCTACACGGTCATCGCCTCCGACTTCATCAACGAAGCCTTCGCCCTGCGTGCCAATCTCGAGAAGTGGCAGATGGGCATCGGTCATGCCTTCGAGATCGACCCGGCCACCCCCGACCAGGTCGTCTACCAGATCGCCGACGCCCAGCTCGTGCGCCAACTCTTCCCCGAGGCCTCGCCGAAGTACATGCCGCCGACCAAGTACATGCCCGGCGACATCTTCCAGGGCCACGTCATCGACGCCATGTTCAACTTCACCGGCATCTTCACCGGCCAGGACGTCATGCTGCTGGGCATGCTGACCGAGGCGCTCCACACGCCGCTGCTCCAGGACCGCTATGCCTCCATCAGAAACGCCAAGTACATCTTCGAAGCCTGCCGACACCTGCGCGACGAGGTCACCTTCAAGGCCGGCGGCATCATGGAGACGCGTGCCAACGAGGTGCTCGCCAAGGCCGTGGAGCAGCTCGAGGAGGTCGAGGACATGGGCCTCTTCGAGGCCCTGAGCCGCGGCGAGTTCGCGGACGTCGTACGCGACCCCGACGGCGGCCGCGGGGCCGAGGGCGTCTTCAGGCGCGGTGACGACTACTTCAACCCGGTCTTCGCCGCGCTTCGCGAGGGCAGGATGAGCGGCCCGCCGGCCGGTCCGCCTCCGGGAGAGTCCCTCGCGGGCCGAAAGGGGGCGTCATGATCGTCCGGCCGTACGGTGACACCCGCGACGACGGCGTCATCCAGTTCTCCTTCACGCTCCCCGTCGAGTACTCCGTGAAGGCGCCCGATATCGGCAAGCAGTATCTCGAGAAGCTCGGCTTCCACAGCGTGGCGATCGGCGAGTGCGCGGGCATCGACCCGTCGTTCACCTTCTACGTCGCCTACGCACGCACCGACGTCGGCATCGACCCCGACGAGGTCAAGGGCGACTACCTCGAGGTCGAGGTCATGGACTACTACGCGATCAACGCCCTCATCGAGAAGCGGCTGGGCCGCAGGCTCGTGGTCGTGGGCGCGGCCATCGAGAGCGACGCCCACACGGTGGGCATCGACGCGATCATGAACATGAAGGGGTTCGCGGGGAACTACGGACTCGAGCGCTACCCGCAGATGGACGCCCTCAACATGGGTTCCCAGATCCCTTGCGAACAGCTGCTGCGCACGGCGCTCGAGAGGAACGCCGACGCGATCCTGGTCTCGCAGATCGTGACCCAGAAGAACATCCACGTACAGAACCTGACCAAGCTCATCGAACTGCTCGAGGCCGAGGGCGTGCGCGAGCGCTTCGTGCTCGTCGTCGGCGGCCCGCGCATCAACAACGCCTTCGCCAAGGAGCTCGGCTACGACGCGGGGTTCGGCCCGCGCAGCACACCGCTCGAGGTGGCCTCGTTCCTGGCTCAGGAGGTCGCGCGCCGCGCGGACGAAGCCTGACGCCGCAGTGGCCACCAAGAGAGGCCCGAAGAGACGATCGACCGGCTACGGGGCCACTCGAGCCGGCAGCCGGCAGACGTGACACGAGGAGGAGAAGTGCCTGACAGCGACATCGTAATTCTCTCAGCGGTGCGGACCGCCCAGGGCAGGTTCCAGGGCGGCCTCAGCGACACCCCGGCGCAGGACCTCGGCGCCCTCGTCATGGAGGAAGCCCTCGGCAGGGCCGGCGTCACGGGCGAACAGCTCGACGAGGTCCTCTTCGGCAACGTGATCCAGGCCGGGCTGGGGCAGAACGTCGCCCGTCAGGCCGAGCTCAAGGCCGGGATCCCAGACCACGTGCCGGCCGCGACCGTCAACCGGGTCTGCGTCTCGAGCGCGGCGGCCATGGCCATGGCCGCCCCCGCCATCA